>SKWF01000250.1 GCA_007129085.1 Balneolaceae bacterium
ACTCCTACACCATTACACTGGGTGGAAAATTGACCCGGAATGAACCACGAGTGATTCAGGAAGATGAAGAAGTTGACTTTACACTTGACGGATTGGTACTGATTGACGGCGAGCAAATTGCCGATACGCACTCTGTAATGGATCACCGATTTTCGCACGCTGAAAGTCACCAGCTGCACAAAGTGGTTGTAAACGGAAATGCACACAGCATTTTTAACGGTAAGATTTTTGTACGGCGTGATGCCCAGAAAATCGACTCGTTCCAAGAGAACAGAAATCTGCTTCTTTCGCGTGATGGATTGGTAAATACCAAGCCGCAGCTCGAGATTTTTGCGGATGATGTTCTCTGCTCACACGGTGCAACGATCGGTCAGTTAGACCCCGAAGAGGTATTTTATCTCCAGAGCCGTGGAATGACCGAAGAGAAAGCAAAAGAGGTTTTAACTTATGCTTTTGCGCTCGAAACGATCGAGAATATCAAAGTAGAATCGGTTCACAAACTTCTGATTGATGAAGTGTACCGATACACGAAAGCAAATAACGTTTCTAAGGTAACGGCTTAGAAACCGGAATAGAATTTATAAGCTCTCCTCCGGTAATCGGAGGGGAGTATTTTTAAAGAATTATGGCAGAAACAGTAGCCAACATATCGACAGTCGATTTCGACAAAATCAGGAAAGATTTTCCTGTGCTCGACCAACAGGTTAACGGTCGTCCGCTCGTATATCTCGACAATGGTGCCTCGAGCCAGATGCCCGTGCAGGTAGCCGATCGAATTGATCACTACCATCGCCGGGAGCACTCAAATGTGCACCGTGGCATTCATACGCTCAGCCAAAAGGCAACGGATGCTTTTGAGGAGACTCGTAAAAAAGTCCGTGATTTTATCGGGGCCGGAAGCGAAAATGAGATCATTTACACTACCGGCACGACTGATTCAATAAACCTGGTGGCAAACAGTTTTGGTAAACTCTATTTCAAAGAGGGAGATCAAATTATCCTCACAGAAATGGAGCATCATGCCAACATTGTACCGTGGCAGATGATTGCCGAACAGACGGGTGCTGAAATTAAGGTGATTCCGGTTGATGATAACGGCGATCTGGATATGAAAGCATACAAGTCGCTGCTGAGTGAAAAGACCAAGATGGTTGCTGTTGTCCATGTATCAAACGCATTGGGCACGGTAAACCCGGTGAAAGAGATTACGGATCTTGCTCACAATTCAGGGGCGGCTGTACTTGTTGATGGGGCACAAGCTGTTCCGCATCAACCCGTGGATGTACAAGAGATAGGGTGCGATTTTTACGCATTTTCCGCGCACAAAATGTGCGGACCTACGGGATTTGGAATTCTGTACGGTAAAAAGGAGTATCTCGATGCCATGCCACCGTACCGCGGAGGCGGCGATATGATTGATAAGGTTAGCTTCGAAGAGACAACCTATAATGTAGCACCATTTAAATTTGAGGCGGGAACACCGCCTATTGCTGCCGGGATTGGCCTTGGAGCGGCAATTGATTATCTCGAAAATATAGGCATGGATGTTATTGCCGAAAAAGAGGCAGAGCTGGTCAACTATGCCGTTGAAGAGCTCCAAAAAATTGATGGTTTACGAATGATTGGAACTCCTCGAACGAGAGCATCTGTTGCTTCGTTTGTGTTTGATGAGATCCATGCATCAGATATGGGAACCATTTTAGATAAGCGCGGAATTGCCGTAAGAACCGGCCATCACTGCGCACAACCAATTTTACGACGATTTAACGTTCCCGCAACAACTCGCGCATCGCTCTCGTTTTATAATACGAAAGAGGATATCGATAGATTAGTAGACGGAATTAACTACGTAAAATCATTTTTTGAATAACAGAGACGTGTTAGAATTACAGACATTTTTTTGATTCGCTACTGAATTAATAAAACACCAGAAAGTTATAGCATTATGCCTAAAATTAAAGAAATAGAACGCACGCCAAACCCCGACGCCATGAGATTTGTGTTGGGTGAACCGCTTACGAACGGAGTTACAAAGTCTTTTGAAAATAGTGCTGAGGCAGAAGATGACGAGCTGGCCAGTGCACTGTTCAGTATTGATCACGTAATCAACGTCTATTATGTTGATAAGTACGTAACCGTTACTCAAGACGGCAAAGAGGTGTGGTCTGATTTGCTCCGTAAGTTGGCGCCTCCAATTCGTGAAGCTGAGCCACAGATGCATCTTGAGGAGGATGAAGAAGTTCATGCAACAAAAGAGGTGCAGGAGACCGACGATCCTCGTCTGAAACAGATTAACCAGATGCTTGATGAGCAGGTTCGCCCCTATCTCCTCGCTGATGGCGGTGGTCTGAAGATCATTGCCCTTGATGGAAATCGGCTGAAGGTTCATTATCAAGGAGCTTGCGGAACGTGTCCTACGGCTACATCCGGTACGCTGTATGCCATCGAAAGTATGGTAAAGCGAATTGATCCGGAAATTCAAGTAATCTCAGTTTAGGAAGTTTATGTCAATCACAATAACAGATCGAGCCGCACGTCGAATTGATGAAATTCGGCAAAGTAAACAGATTCGTCCGGATGCACCGCTACGTGTATCTGTGGTGAGCGGCGGCTGTTCCGGGTTAACTTATGATCTGGATTTTGATAATGATAATGCTGAACAAGAAGGAGATGAAGTTTTTGAAGATAGTGGAATAAAACTTCTTGTTGATATGAAAAGTTTCCTCTATCTGGCCGGTACAAAACTTGACTATACTGATGGTCTTGAAGGGCAGGGGTTTCATTTTTATAACCCCAATGCTGTTCGTACCTGCTCCTGCGGAGAATCTTTTTCTCTCTAAAAAAATTCAACTCTCCCGGATGATGAATGTGTCATAAGCTATTCTGACTCCTGAATTCTTAATTCTGAATCCTAACTACTTTATGTCAGAAATTGTAAATAAAGTACAGCAGTCGAAACTTGAGACGATTGATCTGGAAAAACTTGCCGGAGGGATAGAAGTTCGGGAACTCGACCTGAAGGATTTTCTCTTCAAGGAGCTGATTTTGAAGGAGAAAGAGTTCCGGGAGAACCTTAAAGAGCATGACTGGAGTCAATACGATGGTACTGTGCTTGCGGTACAATGCTCAACGGACGCCATCATCCCAAAATGGGCCTATATGCTTGTTGTTCAGCATGCTGATGAACATACAAATGAGGTATTTTACGGCACAAAAGAAGAGGCCCTCAACGACTTGTTAAGAGAGAAATTGAATGATGTGGATTGGTCAGAATATGATGATCGGTTTGTACTACTGAAAGGGTGCAGCAAGATGGATGTACACCCGGAGATTTATATGCACGCTACAAAAAAACTTCTTCCCCGCGTGCGAAAATTGATGTACGGCGAAGCCTGCTCCAATGTGCCGGTTTACAAGCAACCGAGGAAATAAGAGTTTCGAAAGATTAGACTCGACCGTCGAGTTATTCGACGGTCGAGTATTCTCCAATCACCCAATAACCTCAATAACTTTGTTCGCCAGTTCTTTGGCATCATCACGGGTTCTTCCTTCGCTGTATACGCGTACAATAGGCTCAGTATTTGATTTTCGAAAGTGGACCCAACCTTCATCGAAATCTATTTTTACACCGTCTGTCTTGTTGATCTTCTCATCTTTAAATTTCTCTGCTACTTTTAGCAACAACTCATCGGCATCAACACCCAAATCAGAAAGCTGAATTTTAGATTTTACCATCTCATATTTTGGCAGGGAATTACGATACTCAGAGGCTTTCATTTCGCGATTTGTCAGCAGTTGCAAAATCATGGCGGTTCCAACAAGGGCATCTCTTCCTGCATGCAAATCCGGGTTGATGACGCCACCATTTCCTTCTCCGCTGATTACGGCTCCTTTCTTCTGCATCACTTTTACAACGTTAATTTCCCCCACCGCTGCACGGTGACAGGTCTGTCCATATTTTTCAGTGATGTCATCTGCCGCACGGGAAGACGAGAGGTTTGTAGCGGTATCACCGGAATGGTTTTCAAGCATAAAGTCGAAAGCAGCCACTTGTGTATTTTCTTCACCAAAAAGTATTCCGTTTTCATCAAGTAGGGCGAGTCTGTCTCCATCGGGATCAGTTACAATTCCAAGATCAACACTATTCTGCTTTACAAAGTCGCAGATTTCGGTCAGGTTTTCAGGGAGCGGTTCCGGGTTATGAGGGAAAATTCCGGTAGGCTCACAATGTAACTTTTTCACATTGCAGCCAAGAGCTTTTAGTAGTGCAGGTAGTGCATGAGACCCCGCACCATTAACAGCATCAACGGCTACGGTGTAACTTTTTTCTTTAATTTTTTCCGCCTCAATGTAAGGAAGGTCTAAAATCTTTTGGATGTGATAATCCAGCAATTCTTCATCTTCTGTAATGGATCCTATCTCATCAAACTTCTTATAGGAGAACGATTCATCCCTTGCCAGTTTTAAAACCTCCTCACCCTGCCTGGGATCTAAAAATTCACTCTTCTCATTCAACATTTTTAGCGCATTCCACTCTTCGGGGTTATGGCTGGCAGTAAGAATAATACCTCCCTGGGCTTTATGTTTTAGCACGCCCATTGCCACTGTTGGGGTAGGGGCGATACCTACTTTTATAACATTACAGCCCACGCTTTGTAGCGTAGCGCAGACAATATCTTCACAAATCTGACCCGTTACTCTCGAATCTCTCCCAACTACAACTGTGCCTCCATCAAGCCATGTGCCGTAAGCAGCCGTAAAATTAACGAGGTTTTTGGGGTTGAGATGTGAACCAAATATTCCGCGAATACCGGAAACTGAAATCATTAAAGACATAGATCTGTATTTTTACAAAAGTTTTAAATTCTCTGATGGGCGATAAACATACGGAAATTTCAAGGAATGAATGATGAATTATCGCAACTGTAAAGATAATATCATGGATTTAATTCATATCAAATTCACACATTTTCAGTTCTTTTATCGTATATTTGTAAGCTGTAAGGCAATCGAAGAATAGCACAGGATCCCTTGAGTATTTGGAAATACATCGTAGCAATTTGGTTAACACTGGTAATCAGTGTGGGGTTTTTAATTTCAATCCCCTACATACCAATACTGGAAGAGACTGCCAGGAATTTGTTTCTGCATGTTCC
>SKWF01000321.1 GCA_007129085.1 Balneolaceae bacterium
GAAGCGTTTGAAGAATTTTCTTAGATAGGGCGATGAAAAATGATCGTCTACTTTATTGGAAACCGTTGAAAAGGCATCAATCGTGAGCATATCCAGCCAGTTGAGTGATTTCAGATCGGTGGGTTGATTGAGTGGGTTGAACAGGAATGCATCCGCTGTTTTGTTGTAGAGACTTTTGCTGTAATCTAAAAATTCGGCATAGGATTCTTCATCTTCAGGCGCAAACTTTTGAATCTCCTGCATGGTCTTGGACCGGTCGCCGTAATTATCAAATATCACCCCATCTTTATAGAAATAGCGACAGAGGGGCTCGGGCTCGGAGAGTGAAAGATAATCGGAAAGGTTTTGCCCGCACGATTCAAAAAGCTTCTCCAGAATAAACGGCATTGTAAGCAGGCTTGGGCCGGTATCAAACCGGTATCCTTGGGATTCCCACTGCTGCATTTTGCCGCCGGGTGTTCCATTCTGTTCGAAAAGGTCAACTGAATACCCTTTTGCACCGAGGAGTGCAGCAGCTGCTATCCCCCCAATTCCGGCCCCAATTACAATTGCTCGTTTCGCCATTCGTAAGCCACGGTTTGTTTTTATTCAACTCTTTAAATGAATAAAGTGATGAAAACGTTTACGATTTGGCTCTCAATTTCGTCACGGCTTCAATGTGATAAGTTTGCGGAAACATGTCGACGGGCTGAACACTCTCCACGTCATAAACTTTTTTGAGCTCTTTAAGATCTCGTGCCATGGTTGATGGATTACAGCTTACGTATACAAGTTTTGGCACCTGCAGTTCGCTGAGCTGTTTTACAACGTCAGGATGCATTCCGGAGCGCGGAGGATCCGTTATGATGCAGTCCGGGGCAGGGTGTTCATCAAGAAATTCACGGTTAAAGGTGTCTTTCATATCACCGAGTACAAAATCTACATTTTCAACACCGTTTTCTGTGGCGTTGAATTTTGCATTTTTGATGGCGACGTCTACCAATTCAATTCCAATTACACGGTCGGCGTCACTGCTCATGTAGAGGCTGAGGGTTCCCACGCCGCAGTAGAGGTCGTAAATGGTTTCTCCGGACTGCAGGTCGGCAAAGTCTTTCGCAACGTCATACAGCTTTTCTGCCTGGGCCGTATTGGTTTGGAAAAAGGCGTTTGGATGAATTTTAAATGAGTAGTCACCAATGGAGTCTACAATATAGCCCGGCCCGTGGAGCACATGCTCGTATCGGCCAACTGCGGTGGGGTTGGGTTGATCGTTAACATTATTGACCACCGTAGTAATGAACGGAAATTCTTCTAAAAGCTTCTTGGTAAGGTTTGAAACAATATCTTGATCATCCTTGTACGTCACCAGGTTTACCATAAAGTCATTGGTATGGTGGGAATTGCGTATCACCAGGTGACGCATAAACCCCTCTTTTTTGAATGTATCGAAAGCGGGGATGTCGTTTTCGAGGCAGTAGCTTCGTACAAAGTCGAGAATTTCAAAAGAGCGGGGATCTTGCAGGTGACACTCATTCAGGTTTAGAATTTTATCAAACCTGCCGGGAGCGTGCATACCGAGGGCAAATCCGGAATCATCCACATACTCATCCCGGTTAATCTCCTCGCGCGTGAGCCAACGTTTTGTGCCGAAGCTGTACTCCATTTTATTACGGTAATAAAAGTCGTTGTCACAGCCGATAATTGGCTGAACAATGGTGGGATCCAATTTGGCGATTCGTTCGATATGATCACGCACATGCTGCTCTTTTTGTTCTATCTGTTTGGCGTAAGGGAGGTGCTGCCATGTGCAACCGCCACAGGTATTTGCGTGTGAACATTTCGGCTCAATACGGTCGGGGGATGGCTCCAGAATTTCGAGGACTCTGGCCTCACGAAAGCTCTTCTTTTTCTTGGTGATCATCGCCTTAACGGTATCTCCCGGAGCGGTTCCCGGCACAAATACCGCCAGTCCGTCTACCTTGGCAATTCCTTTTCCTTTAAAAGCTGTGTCTTCGATGTACAGATCTACTTTACTTCCTTTTTTGAGAGCCATTAACTGTTATCTACCTCTTGTTCATCCTGATAGTGCGTTTGAAATTGTATGGCGAATGCCGTTTTAGTGTCGGCGGTTTCGCAGAGTTTCCGCATTGTAATTTCGAGCTGTTTCATCGCAAGGGAGGATATCGCCTCCAAAAATTTAACGGCAATTTGCGGATGCCGCTTTTTTAAGGTCTCGAAATCGGGTTTAAAGAAACCGAGAAGCATGCAGTCTGTCAGGCATTTTGCTGATGACATACGCCGTAAATCATAACCGATAGAGAGAGAACCAAACACGTTGGGAGCCTGCAGGTCGTATGTTACCTGCCCGGTTTCTGGATCGTCTAGATCGTTAACTACCTCGAGCCGTACGCTTCCCTCCTCAATAAAGTACATTCCCGTACCGGGATCGTTTTGATAGTAGATGTACTCATTTTCTTTGTATTTACGCCGATGGCAGAGTTGCAAAAACTCATACCGTTCAGTCGTGGTAAATTCAGACAGAAATGATGAGTTGAAGATCATATTTGTCTGATTTTTAATTCGTTGGAACCCAGATTTTTTGAACATAAGCGTGTTTATTTAAAACGAGTGGCCAATTCCGAAACTAAAACGAGGGGTTGAGTTTTCAAACCAACCCTCTTGCAAATCGTGAACCCTGTAGGTGATATCAAACCGCGCTACTAAAAATTCCCAATCCAAGCGAAGGCCGATACCTGAACCTACCGCAATTTGATTATAAAAGTTATCAAAAGAAAATCGTCCATCATCCAGCAGATCTCTGTCATCTTCTCCGAGGAGAGTGGTGCGGGGCCCGTACCAAATATTGCCGGCATCGGTATGCCACGCCAGGTGCCAATCGGTATTTAGAAAATCACTTACTACAACTTGTCTTAACTCTTTAAATGCCGCTAATTTTACCTCACCACCGGGAAGAGCAACATTTTCCGGGCTGATGGTTCCGGGCCCTAATCGAAACGGATCCCAGCCGCGAATGTCGTTACTGCCGCCGGCAAAAAACCGTCGGCTCAGCGGAATCGATTGACTGTCAAAAATGGGAAGTGCGTATCCGCTAAATGTACGCACAGCAAATACCGAGTTTGGTGTAAGTTCAAAATAACGGCGAAAATCAGCTGAAAATTTAAGGAATCGACTGTACTGCAGATCATTGGATGAGATACCGAGTGGGGATGGCAGCGTTTGATCAACATTTCCGGCGTCGAAAATATATCGATCCAACAGGTAGGGGACGTTACCGCCAATTGCTGCAGAAAGCTCGGTGGAGAACCCAGAATCTCGTTTTATAAGATCTACATTACGATTTCGGATAGTGTACCGAATAATAGATGAAAATTGTGGCCGAAAATCCTCTTCAATCCGTAAAAATTCGATGGATTGCTCACCAAACTCCGAAATAAGATTTTGTCTGAACTGCTCGGAGGGATCTGTATCGATGATATCCATTTCGATTAGATCAAACAGGCTGGTTACCTGGTCGGAATGTGTTATTTCGTACCGAAGGTTGAATCGGATATCGGAGTTTATCCTAAAAAACAGTTGGTCTGACTGGCTGTAAGAGAGTAAATAACGAGTTCGAGAGCTCTGCACCCATGATCGGTTTTGAAGAGGCTGAAACGGGAAATTCAGCCTTGGAACTGTATATTCACCCCGCACCTCGTAACTCTGGAAAAATGTAGAGCCCGACCTTGTTCTCGCTCCGGTTTCAGGATCGGTAGGTGCAATTTCACTCAGCGTTCCTGATGTAACATATTCCAGGCTGGTATTAACACCAATGCTTAAATTATCTGCCCTGCCGCGTAAATTATTGTTGTTGTAATTCACACCTAAACCTGTACCAAACCCATACCGTCTCATCCCGAAAAATTCAGCGCGAATGGTGTGCTTTGGTATAGTCTGAAGTTCAAAAAATACCGGTATTTCATCACCGGAGAAGTCCGGCGAGCTGCCATCTTCACTGAGGCCAAAACGATTGGTGAGAAATATGCCCAGGTTCTGGTACGCATTAATGGTCTGCAGATAGGCGGATTGATCAAATGGTTCTCCCGGTTTGAACCGTACCTGTTCTGTTAACAGGCTGAACCGAGTTTGGGCACTGCTCTGTTTGTTCATGTAGATGGAGAATCCGGGGTTTGTATACGGTTCTCCGGATGCTTCGTGTTCTTGGTCGTAATCATCACTGCCTTCAGGTCCCGCCAGGGAGATATGCACATCCCCAAACGTATAAAAGCGGCCAGGTTTTATGTCGTATAAAACATCATAGGTGTGATCTAAATCGGGGACCTCTTTTACAAGCGCTCGAACGGAATCTCGTTGAACGGCAGCATAGCCGTTGTTTTTTAGGAAATCGATAATTCGGGACTGTTCGCCTCGCAAATCATTGACCCGATAATTATCGTCAACTTCCAGTGTGTCTTCATCAGATACATCAGCATCGAATACATTATCACTGTAAAAACGGGGCAGCAGGTTTGAGTCTTCAAATTCCGGCCAACCGCGGTATGATACATTTCTAATGCGGGAGCGTGGCCCTTCTTCAATAATAAAGGATACCTCAACCCGGTTTTCTCGGTATTCAATGACGGATGTATCTACAACCGCATCGAAATATCCCATATTTTCGTAATAGGTTTGCACGCGGTCGCGGTCGTTGGAGAGCATATCGCGGTTCAGGTACGAAGGGGACTCCCCAACACCTACAGCTTGCCAAAGGTAATACCAGGGAGTGAAACGGGGAATATTCAGAAATTCCCGATTGTTTTCTGTACGTATCAGCCGCCGAAGCGTGCGATTTCCAATCTCATCATTTCCCGAAAACCTGACAATACGAACGACTTTTTCAGTTTCGCTATCGTTCTCTTGCTGTTCAACACTATTGTTGTTTTGGGCAGCTCCATCAAGATGAACTCCAAAAAAGAGTAGAAGTGCAAAAACAGTCGCTGTACAGAGACGCACACAATATGAGCTCATAATTTAAAATATATAATCAAAACGTGTATACGTTACTGACACAGCTTTTGCGTTGGATA
>SKWF01000109.1 GCA_007129085.1 Balneolaceae bacterium
TACCGAAACCAGCAGGAACGTCACATTATCCTCCTCATTAAACTTGTTGTAAAGCGAATAAATTGAAGGCATCTCCGCGATACAGGGCGGGCACCACGTTGCCCAAACATTCATGAAAATCACATCGCCTTCGTACCGGGCGAGGGATTGAACCCGGGCATCCTCATCGGCAAAATAATATTCGCGACTGACATCTTCGAACTCCTCCAGTTCACCCGGAATGTTTGGTGTGATGAGTCCGGTAGCCAACATCCCGCGCTGCATCGTGCCGATCACCTGCGTGTGCCATCCGGTTACATACAGCAGCACAAAGATGCCGATAAGCACTCCCCATTCAATATAGGAGCGCTTTCTGCTGCGGCTGTTTTGATTTTCTTTTTTAGGCATACATACTATTTATTTAACGTTAGTCCGATATAAAGGCTTGGACGTAAAACTTCCCCCTTTGAAGGGGGAAAGCGATCCCGACAGCTGTCGGGTGAGCAGGGGGATGACCTGCTGTGGTGGTTGATTTAGGGGAAAAATAGTTTATAAAAAATCATCCCCCATTGACACCCTTCAAAGGGGGACACTCCTCAGAGGGGAGATTTCTTCCTTTTCGCATTCTAAATATCCGTAGGGTACGGTTCACTCAAATCAAAGACAGCACGGTACGCCAGCTCTTCGCTTAAATAAAGCGAGTAGATATACTGATCCTCCTCCGGTTTAATTTTCACCGACCAGCGGTTGATGGATCGGGATGCCCGATCCGCAATGGTGGGTTCATCTGCCGGAAAATATTGAACCGTTTCATCGCCTTCGGCATCGGCCCAGCCGCCATACATATTGTCGTCGTGCTCGGTGCCATCAGGATATCGATGATCATGGGCGAGATGGAGCCCATGCTCGCGCATGGAGAGGATCCATGTTCGGGAGCGATCATCATCTACATAAAACGGAATGCGAATTTCATCTTCACTGCAAGCCGCCTCATCCAGAACCATGATCAACTCCGGGTCTTGCAGAACATGATCGCCATCACCCAGGGTAATAAATTCCGTTTCACCTTTATAGGCATGACCGCAATACTCTTGGATCTGACTCATGAACACGGCCTGATTTTCAAGCTGTTGTTCATCGACTTGATCGGTTTCGCAACTCCACAAAACCGTCAGACTTAAAAGAAGCAGGAGTGTCGTTAATTTTTTTATCATAAAGCGGTGTGATAGTTTTTTTTGATAGTATAATGAATGAAAAACAGAATTCAGATCACCGGCCGGCACACTGCACACAGCGGGTGGTGTACGGCATAATTTTCAGCCGCCCAAAAGGAATATCGTTACCACACTTTAAGCATTTGCCAAGATCGCCCTCGGCAGCCCGCTCTTGAGCACGTTCAAGTTTCTGCAGTGTGCTCTTCTTTTCGCGAAGTGATTTTTCGTTAATCGCTTTGTTATTGATGGCATCCATCCGTGAAAGCCTCCCAACTGATGCATCCAGCTTTACCGGTTTGGTTAGCTCCTTCAGCTCTATAATCTCCTCTTTAATCGATTCAATCTGCTCATCAATAATTTCTGCAATCTCTTTCGCTTCTTTTTGACTCATAAACCTTTAGATAGCTGAACTGGTTTCAATTTTTCCGGGTAGAGGTCTAAAATTAACCATTTATCATGCTTAATAATAACAGATCATAAAGTTGCAGGGGAATACCCATTTAACTCTTAAAGACATCATACTTTACGAAACAAAGTAGATCACAACGGCGAGAGCCGCTATAATAGATATCCAGAGTGTAAGCGCAATCCTGTTCGCTTTTTTTGCCTTCTGTGCTTTATACCAGGTTCTAGGCCGAACCCCTTGCAAAATAAACGTGGCGATTCCCGCAAGGTTCACACAGATAACATTTACCAATGTAAGCAGCAGTGCAAAATAAGCCAGTTCAAACTGCATATCCCCAAGCAGCAATCCGGCAACTACAAGCGGCGGGAGCAGAGCCACCGCCACCATCACACCAATAACAGCCGTAGACATTCCCATCGTATAGGCCAACACTCCCGCTGCACCCGATGCCAGGGCCAGTGAAATATCAGACAGGTGTACTTCAACCCGGCTTGATATATGATAAAGTTCACTATCTACTGTCATAAATATGCCGAGAAGAATAGAGATACTAAAAGCCACAATGAGTCCGGCAAGGTTTGATTTGATCGACTCAAAGCCAAGTTTTGCATCAGCAAGTGCAGACGCAAGTGCAAGCCCCACGTTCGGCCCCAAAAGCGGCGCAATTACCATCGCCCCCACAACCACCGCCGTATTATCTCGCAAAATTCCAAGAGCGGCCACAATTGTAGAAAGAATTACCAGCGCCATGTAGACTCGTGTCAATGTAACGGCGTCCGAAATATCTGAATAGAGCTCTTCACGGCTTACCCGAACTCCCTGCAGCGTTTTTTCCTCCGGACCTTCCGGCTCCTCATCTTCATCTTTGGGCTCTTTTTCAATTCTCGGGAGGGTGGCGTCAACCGATACCATCACCAATCTATACCCTTTATCTCCTCCAAAAAGTTGTTCCGCTTTATCCAGGAATTTCTCGGTATGAACGGCGTCAACCAATACCTTCAACATAAACCCGGACGACTCAGAGGAGTCTTGCCAGTAGTGCTCTACGGAATCATCTTTAAGTAAGTTTTTGCACGCATTCTCTCGATCTTTGGGAATTACAATTTCTATCTGTCTGAGTGGCATGATGGTGCCTTATTTTTTTGAGTACACATTCTATGGATTAATATATCTCTTTTGTGTTTCAAGTAATTCGTATTGCTGCTAAAATCTACACAAAAAACACAACCATCATAGCGTAACTAATCATCGCCAGAACACCCGCCATTATTGCGAGCGGAAACTGTGTGGTAACGTGATCCATCAGGTCGCACCCCGTAGCGAGGGATGACAAAATTGTGGTATCGGAAATGGGCGAACATTGATCGCCGAAAACCGCGCCGCCAATCACTGCAGAAAAGCAGAGCGTTAGGAAAAACGGATCGGGAACAACGGCCCACGCCAGCGGTATCGCAACGGGAAACACCACAGCGTATGTACCCCAAGAGGTTCCCGTAGAGAAGGCGATCAACATACAGAGAATCATCAATATTCCGGGGAGTGCAAACGGGGCAACAATATCACCCACCAACTCTACAACATAAGCGGCTGTACCGACAGCATCTGCCACCTCTTTCAGCGATACGGCAAGCGCCAGGATAACCGCTCCAATGGTGACGCCCTTACATCCGTCGATAAATCCATCAATCGCCTCCTGCAGCTCCATTCCTTTTGCCAGGGCAATTCCAATTCCCACCAGTACGGCAAGAACAAACGCCTCGGCGATCATCAACGTGGGATCATCCGTCCGCCCCATAATAAAGTAGGTGACCAGATAAGGAATAATGGCCACTCCAAGCAAAGCTCCAATCGGGCCGAAGAAATCGATCAGTCCGGGGTTATAATTTTCAGGTACTTTCCGATCTGTAAGCTCATCGGCCGCCATTGGCGTTGCGCCTTTTCGGTCCAACTCGCCGGTTTCACGGGCGCGCTTTGTTGCGGCTCTCATCTTTTTACCCGGCACCCAAGGAAGCTTTTCCCAGGCGAAAAGCAGGGTAATTAGAATGGCGAACATCGCGTAAAAGTTGAACAGAATGGCCGAAAAGAAAAAGTTGACACCATCCTGCAGCGTTTCAAAAAGCGGAATGGTTCCGATCACCAATCCGCCCACATAAAACGGCCACACATTAAACGGAATGATGGTTGCCGCGGGCGATGCGGTGGAGTCGACCATGTAGGAGAGCTCTTCGTGAGAAACCTTATGCTTATCGGCAACGGGCCGAACAGTCGCACCGGTAAGTACGGTACTGATGGTTCCGCCCTGGTGAAAAACGAGCCCCATCAGCCAGGTAAAAAATTTCGCCGAGCGTGGCCCGCGCACCATCAACCCGCTGGCCCAAACTGCAAATTTTTCGGCACCCCCGGTTCGGGTCCAAATTCCAATCAACCCGCCGAGCGCCCAGAGATAGACCAACAGAATAACGGCAAAACTTTCGGTACCGATAGAGGGGATCAGGAAGCCCTCCACAATATTCAGATTACCGGCAATTACTCCACCCAGGCAGATACCGATAAAGAGCGCGCTTACCACTTCGCGGGTCCAAAAAGCGAGTACAATTGCCACAAGCGGCGGCATAATACTCCATACCCCGTAGTGATCGCCCTGTTCGGGAAAATTCCCGGCAAAAAATATTCCGGCAATTACAAGGGCAAAGAATCCACCCACGTAAATTTTTCGGCGTGTTTCCGGGTTTCCAAACGTTTCGGCAAGGTAGTTGGATTGATCACTCATAAGTTAGGTAGACAAGAGCAAAGGTTTGAATTTGAAAGGGAATATAAGAGTTGATGGGAAAAATGCTAACTCTAACTCGGTTCCGTTTCCTCTGGGTTGACCTCCCCTGTAGTAGTATGATAACTATACCGACTTCCATTTACTGTAAAAATTAGTCTGTTACCATCCCACTCAATCGGTGTATACGTTGTTTCCGGTGGAACTGCATCCGAATGTGCATCAACCCGAATCGGATGCGCCGTATCACCGACCGTGCTCCCCGGCGATTCCATATCCACAATGGAGAGCGAATGCATTGGCGCCGGCCCCTCCTCGATGAACACCACATACCGGCTGTCATCACTCCACGGACCAATGGATACGCTCCCGCCGTATTGAAATGCTGCGGGGATTATCTCACCGGTTTCAACATCAAAAATCCATCCTGCGCCATGTGCCACACCGACGGTTGTCACAGCGATCCACCGTCCGGCAGCTGATGATTTTGCATCGGTAAAACGTGCCGAGGCACCGAATTCTGTATCGGAATCAACCGATATATTTTCGGGGATATCATCAATGTGGAGAAGTTGCTCCCCACTCTGCACTGCAATCTCCGTTTCGCTCATTTCAAGGTCAAGCGTCCTCTCACTGCAACCGGCAGCCAAAATTATCACGACGATCATCAACACAGAGAAAAACAGGGTTCGAA
>SKWF01000313.1 GCA_007129085.1 Balneolaceae bacterium
ACAAAAACAAATAGTGATGCACTATAAATAGATATTAAACTCTGTAACAGATCCGCAGCTCCTCTTTCTTGATGCTGTCAATAAATATTGCCGAGCAGACTGCGTGGGTCGGGGTAGAGCTCCATGGCTTTTTCAAGATCTTTCTCCGAAACCACCCCCGGCATATCGGCTTCACCCGGGTCTTCTATCCCCACTTGGTAGTGCAGGTGTGGATGCCATTCACCATTCTCTATTGGATTGCCCAGTGTAGCAAACTGTTCCCCTCTTTTAATAAGCTGTCCACCAGAAATATAGTTCAGCGATTCTTTTGAAAGATGTCCATGAAGTGCGTAAAAACTCTTGTTATCTACTTTGTGGCGCAATACAATAGTTGGCCCGTAATTCCCCGTCTGCTGATGATTTGCCATATACGCCACCACGCCATCAAGTGCTGCAAAAACGGGGTCTCCTGCCGGGGCCCAATAATCTATCCCCATGTGGTAGTGCAGGTGTGGGTGCCATTCACCATTCTCTGTTGGATTGCCCAGTGTAGCAATCTGTTCCCCTCTTTTAATAAGTTGCCCAACAGAAATATGGTTCAGTGATTCTTTTGAAAGATGTCCATGAAGTGCGTAAAAACTCTTGTTATCTACTATGTGACGCAACACAATAGTTGGCCCGTAATTTCCCGTCTGCTGATGATTCGCCACATACGCCACAACGCCGTCAAGTGCTGCAAAAACGGGGTCTCCTGCCGGAGCCCAATAATCTATCCCCATGTGAATATATCGCCTGTTTTGATATTGTGGAGCCGTGTACATTCCGGGACGGCGTTCGGCATATCCGCCAACACCCCACGTTCCATCTTTAAGCAGTAATGGATCGAACCCTTTTGAGAAGTCAGGTACAGGCGAATCTTCCGGTAGCTTCATCACCGGGTGTGTATCGATAGAGGTAAAATTATTACTGCTCATTTGTTCAATATTTTTCACAGATCTGTTGACTAGGGCCTGTCAGGTTTTAAAACTTGTAGCTGTCCAAAAACGACGTCATCCCGCACCTGTCTGCCGAAGCTTTAGCGCAGGCAGGCTTGATGCGCTCATCTTTTGAACGCGCCAGCGAAATCTCCTACCCCTAATACTGGCAGGAGATGCCGGATCGAGGTCCGGCATGACTGTATTGATGAAGTATATTCTTCATACACGTCCTTTTTGAACAGCACAGGTCTCGTGCCATATCCATTCTAATCCGACACTCGTTTTTCAATATAGTCGGAACTCATCAAACCAAGAGCCCCCATATATTTCAGTTTAAAGCGAATTTTATCACCTACTTTGTAATTTTCAGGATTTTCACCAACATCTAACACTAGCATATCAGAGCTGGCATCGGTAATCGTAATATTATCGTTAACCGGAATGAGGTAATTTGGCTGAATATCCAGAGTGCCGATATCAATAATGGCACGGTACGCTTTTTTACCGTAATCATCCTTATTAATCTCGGCCGTTTTCCCCTGAGGATTTACACCAAGCTCTCCGGTTGGAACTAACGGCTTTTCAGAAATCTCAATAATTTGTGTGTAGAGCTCCATCACCTGGTCGCTCATTCCTTCAATTACACCATCGGTAAACAGATCTTTTCCAAAGAATAGGGCTTCTCCAACACGAAAATGGTTCACACCGGTTGGCAGCTGTTTGTTCAGCAGAAGTGGAATTGTAACGGTTGTACCACCCGAAACAAGTGGAATCTTCTTTTTAAAACGAAGCTCAATAATCTGTTTATAGAGCGCCAGCTGTATCAATTTATCTCCATCGGGCATCACGCCGTGCAGGCAGTTTAAGTTGGTTCCCAAACCCACAACTTCGAGCCCCGGCAGTCGAAACACTTTTTCGTAGAAATCCAGCAGGTCATCTCGCATTACTCCTTCCCGGAGATCTCCCATTTCGATCATGATAATCACCTTATGCACTTTTTCCTGGCGTACAGCTTCATCAGACAACTCATGCATGGTGGATAGTTCCGTATTCAAGCTGATATCGGCGTACTTAATCAGCTCCGGAATAGTATCTTTCGGGGGTGGTTTGATGTAGATCGTAACCGCATTGGGGTCTATCTGCTTGGCAACCTTCAGATTGCTGATCCGCGAATCGTGAACTTCTCCGATTCCCAGGTTAATCACCTCTCGGATAAAATCCTGGTTCCCGCACAGCAGTTTTGTGGTGATCCCCCACTTGATGCCGTTCTCTTTGAAAAGCGAATCAAGATATTCGAAATTATGGCGCAGCTCGCTCTTGTATAATTTTACGTATGCCATTTATTTTTGAAGCCTCATTTCGAGGTATTTATTGGTGAATCCAAATTTTTCGTAGAGAAACTTTGCAGGGTTTTCCGGCTCAACATGCAGAGCTATATCTCCGTCCGTAGCATCGATCACTTTTTTCATAAGTGACTTTCCTACACCCTGCCCCCTTGTTTTAGCATGAACGGCAATATAGACCAAAATATTCTCGGGTATAAAGCCGGACATATTCGTACGGTTTATAATAACCACTCCAAGTATTTCGCTACCTTCGTAAGCAACAAGAATAAACCCATCTTGGCCGGGATTATCACCGTATGCGTACGCAATACAATTTAAAATGGAGGTTTTCTCATCCCCAAACTCATCAAGGTGTTTGTATAAAAAGTCGGCTATATCATCCCTTGAAAAATCTGTGGGGTTCTCATCGTCATTTTTAATAATATCGTAGCTTATATCCATATTCGTTACTCCTTATTATGGGTGTTTAGACTAATTAATATAAATAATATTGCGGACGCTGTGATGCCGTAAATGATCGGGTCCAGCCCATATGGCATCGAAAATTGCATGGGCACATCAAACGGCAGATCTTCATCCGAAAATATAGTAAGTCCGAGCGTTAAAATTCCGCCAGTTAACATCGACCACCAGGCGGCTGTACTTGTACTTTTCTTCCAATAAAGCCCTCCAATAATCGGCACCAGTAGTGCTGATATCATAAACGCATAGGAGTAGAGCATAATCTGCAGTACGGTATCAAAAATTGCAGCTAGTAAGAAAGCAAAAATTCCCAGTCCCAGCGTTACTATTTGAGATAGCCTGATCATCGAAATCTTCTCTGTATCAATTTTAAACAATTTTTCGATGATATCCGTTGTCACATTCCCGGAAGCGGCTACCAGGCAGCTGTCGGCCGTAGACATTATGGCCGAGAAGTAGGCCGACATCATCAGCCCCATCAACCCAACCGGAAGTACTGTTCTTAGCAACATTGGCAAACCTTGTTCCTCGTGCATTTCAGCGGCCATTTCGTACCCCATGTAGGCGAACATCCCCTGATCGGCGGCTACTTTTGCAAAAAGGCCCAGGAGTACACCCATAAACGCCATCACGGGCCACTCCAATAATCCGGCCAGATACCATGCTTTTTTGGCATCCTTCTCGGAACGGGTGGCATAAATTCGTTGATAGAGGGTCATCCCCACAAACCAAATGGGCAGAATTGTGATTCCCCAGTTTAATGCCTGTTGCCAGGTGATATTCGTTAGTGTGAGCATTTCAGCCGGCACGGTTTCTTGGATCGCCTCCATCCCACCGATGGCAAAATAGCTGACCGGAATTCCGATAAAGATCAACCCACCGAGCAGCAGTATCCACTGAAATGTATCGGTGTAGATAACCGCTTTAATTCCGCCCATTACGGTATAAATAATGATGATGAACGCCATAATGTAGAGCGCCATATCAATACTCATGCCGTCAAATGAAGAAGAGGCAAGTCTGGCGCCGGCAAGCATTTGGGAACTGCTAAATCCTACATAACCAATCGCTGATATCACCCCGGCTAAAAATGCTACCCGGGCATTAAAGAAATGATTAAACACCTCGGGCATGGTGTAAAACCCCAATTCTGTAGAAAGGTCCTTTACTTTAGGAATTAAAAAAACAGCGGCAAGCCATGCACCTAAAAAGCCGGTGAACAGCATCCACGAGCCGGATATTCCCATTACAAAACCGAGGCCGCCAAGACCGATGGAAAATCCACCGCCTACATCTGTTGCTACAACGGAGAGGCCAACGTGGCCATACCCCATTTTTCGGCCACCAATGTAATATTCGTCGGCTCCCTCATTTTTGAAATAGAAATACACACCTATTCCTAGAATGATGATAAAATAGACGATGAATATCGTCAGATCGATAGGGTTCATACCTGACTCAGATCAATGGAGTTCATGCAAACAGTGCGGATTGAGACTTTTATGGTGTGCTTTTTAATCCTGTTACAGTGTGGATTATATGAAATTGATCCCGAATACTCATTTTAAGTCGGCTTTAAGGTAAGGTGTATGTGCGGGAGCTTCAACTTTAACTCGGGCAGGATTGGTTTTTGTTAGGTTTTTACGACTGTTTTACCCAAACGCGAGATGTTTCATTTTTGTTTTTGTAAGTGAGTTATATTTCAAAATCAGAGCACTATAAGTTTATGAGTAACCAGCTGAAAACCCTGTCCAAAAGTCAACTCGAGAAGTTAATTTCTGAATCAGTCAGCGAGTACCTGGCCGAAGATGTAAACTGTACGGTATCAAACATGGATACGCCAAATATTGATACCGAGGCAAAGATTGAACATGATAAAGAGCGGCGCATGTTTTTTGAGATCAACTTGTCGTACGTGGAAAGCGAGGGGTATTGAAATCTAATTCAGGAATGCTTTCCAACCGACTATATATGTTACGTTCACCATATTAGTGCAATTCACAGACCCGCGATGTCTCATAAGACATCGCGGGTCTTCTTCGAATTAAAGCGCGTAAACAGTATATGTTCTCTCCATAAATTCTCCATCAAATAAAAAAAGCCCAACTGCGTGAGCAATTAGGCTTTTGTCTTTGTGGCGGGGGTAAATACCTACGTCCGCCGGCCGGCGGATAAGAGCCCAACGAGCTACTCGTCTATCAACTCTTCACGGATCCATCGCCTGGCCGCAGCTGACTTCAATTGCTTCTCCCTTTTCATCGCCTCCAACTTGGACTCAAACTCCTCAG
>SKWF01000228.1 GCA_007129085.1 Balneolaceae bacterium
TCGATTCGGACGGATATATTTCTAAAAGGTGGAATTCAGAAGATCTCTCGAACAGTCAATACCGCATTCATATTGAGGGTAATCTGCTCACGGTTGAACTGATGGATGAAGATGGAGACCGGTACACCATTACAGTGGATGACTTTTTCCGCAATGAGGGTGAATCAGATGAAAATGGAGGTGAGAATGCTTTTACGGCTTCATCTGTAGTAAGTGCAAATAATGATAACGGGAATGATGAAGATGAATTTTCATGGACTCACATCAGCTTGGTTGCTGATCCCGCCGGTGAAACCATCAGCCTTTATCGCGATGGGTTTGAACTGGAACGCCGTCAGTTGAATAACAACCTGCAGTCATCAGATGAAGAGATGGAAGTGGGACTTGGGTTTAATGGAGAGATCCATGAAGTGAGATTGTGGGACATCCCGCGATCGGGCCGTGATATCCAGGCTTTGAAAGACCTGATTTTGACCGGTGAAGAGGAAAACCTGGTTCTTTATCATTCGTTTGATGAAGATGGCGGTGATGTTGCATTTGATGCTACAGAGTATGGAAACGACTTCTATTTTGGTGATGATGTGGATCGACGGCGAAGCCTGCGGAATGTAACACGTGTAACGGTCAACCAAGATTCCGATTTTGTTGTCCGCCTGGCGGCACTTGATGCTACCGGTGGAACCGTAAATGCAGAAGTTATAGAGTTGCCCGGAAATGGTACTCTCTACCAGCTGGATGATAATGTTGATCCTACGGATGAAATTTCCGACAAGGGAATTCAGCTGACAGATGAGTTTAACAGGTCACTTTATGCACCGGATAACCGGTTTGCAGGCACAGACAGCATTCAGTACCGGATGTACGACCAGTATGGAAACTTTACAACCGCCACTATGATTTTTGAGGTACTGGAAGTAAATCGTCCCCCGGTTATATCGGCTGACTTATCAAAAATTGAGTTTTATCAACGAGAAACATTCGAAGTATTTCTTGATACCGTGGTAACTGACAACTTCTACACACCTGAAGAGATTCAGTGGAGCATCGAATTAACGGATAGCCGTTTTGATTGGGAAATTACCGCTAATGGAGATATCAAACAGAAGGAAACCAATCAAGAACCGGATCAACCGATGCGTGATCGTCAACGTTCGGGCCGAGAATTTGATAACAATGGAAATCATCCGCTGATGGAAGATGGAACGGATATTCGTGGCGAAAATTCACGCGATCCTGTGCTGCTTTTGGCAAGAGAACAGGGAATCCCAATCGATGAGTTAACCCCCGAAATAGCCTACGATCTACTTCAAGGAGCTTATGGTGAGAATACGGAGGAGGAGCGGCTACTTATAGATTTTGATGAGGATGAACGAGTGCTGACATTTACAACCACTCCACTTTTTGAGGAAGAAGATATCAAGCTGAGGTTGAATGCCACAGATCCGGAAGGATTGTTCGGCCGGCGTGATTTTATGGTGTCTGTAAATCACCAAAACGATCCGCCATCACCCGTAGATCTGCTTTCTCCCGTAAATAGTGATTCTGTACAGGTAAATCTGGTACAGTTCGAATGGAGTGAATCAACCACGATAGAAAACGACGATATTTTATACACACTGATTATTGATCGCCGTGACGGGGAGCAGCTAACGCTTGAGGAGCTCGCAGATACGACCTATACGTTTGAAAATCGTACCGACTTCTTTGTCGAGGATATGGAGTACGAATGGCGTGTAATTGCATCAGACGGCACAGATGAAACGCCAAGCTCGGATGAATTTACGTTTATCACGCTGGATGTTCCGGATAAATACGCGCTGTTTCAAAACTACCCGAATCCGTTTAACCACTCCTCAAAAATTGAGTATTGGATTCCGGTTCGATCCGATATCCGTATGGAGATTTACGATACCATAGGCCGTCGTGTACAAGTTCTGTTTGATGAAACAGGAGTAACACCGGGTGTATATACGGCAGATTTCGATGGGGCCGGACTTGCCAGCGGCGTTTATTTCTATCGATTTACTGCTGTGGGTGATAATGGAAGTCAATTTCAGAAGGTAAAACAGATGACTTTGATTCGATAATAGGTTCGGTACGAAAAATTAAAAGCGCTTTCATCTCTAAATTACTGTTTCTTCGACTATTTAGCCTGTATCAATAATGGATAGAGTGCTTATAATCCGTTATTTTAAATCAAATACAGAAGCTGCTATTCAGCAGGTAATTGAAATTGAAAAAGGAAAATAGATTATGGCTAAAGTAAAAGTCGGAATTAATGGATTTGGTCGCATAGGTAGATTGGTGATGCGATCCATATTAAAATATCAGAGTGACGAGATTGAAGTAGTAGGTATCAACGATCTAACCGATACCAAAACACTGGCGCACCTATTTAAGTACGACTCCGTTCACGGCACGTTCGATGGTGATGTAAAAGCCGACGGAAACAACATCGTAATTAACGGACATAAAATTGGGGTGTCTTCCGAACGTGATCCTGCAAACCTGAAGTGGGACGAGCGTGGTGCTGAAGTAATTGTGGAATCAACCGGACTTTTTCGGGATGATAAATCAGCCGGAAAGCACCTCGAAGCTGGCGCAAAAAAAGTGATTATTTCTGCACCCGGAAAAGGTGATATTCAAACGATCGTGCTGGGTGTAAATGATGATGAGCTGGACAAGAGCAACGATATTTTCTCTAACGCAAGCTGTACAACAAACTGCCTGGCTCCAATGGCGAAAGTATTGGATGAATCTTTTGGACTGAAACAGGGGTTCATGACTACTATCCATGCGTACACCGGCGATCAGGCAATTGTTGATGGACCGCATAAAGATCTCAGAAGAGCACGTGCTGCCGCAGCCAATATTGTACCAACTACCACAGGTGCAGCTGCAGCCGTAGGATTAGTACTTCCCCATCTTGATGGAAAACTTGACGGCGGCGCTGTTCGCGTTCCCGTGCCAGACGGTTCACTAACTGACTTTACTGCCGTTCTCGATAAAGATGTAACGGAAGCCGACGTGTTGAAAGCATTTAAAGATGCTGCCAATGGCCCATTGAAAGGAATCCTTGAGTACAGTGAAGAAGAGCTGGTATCAAGCGATATTATCGGAAATCCACACTCATGCATCTTCGACAGCAAGATGACAAAAGTGGATGGCAACGTGGTGAAAGTAATCGGCTGGTACGATAATGAAGCCGGATACTCCGCACGAACTGCCGAGCTGGTTACGAAAATCGCATAAATTTTCGTCAAATGGTTCTTAGTTATTTCAAAACCTGCTTTGTTTATCTCAAAGCAGGTTTTTTTATATAAGTAGTTCTTTAAAAAAACACATTCGGAATGTAGTTTCTCCAAAGGAGCGTTAACAGAGTATTTTAAAAAAATCTATTTTATCGTGAAAAAACATACACAACACTGGTTTACAACACTTTTACTACTTCTATTTCTGCCGGCATCCGTCATTGCGCAGTCCATCGATATTGACCGGGTTGAACCCGGTAACTGGTGGATTGGTTTTGAGGAGCCTGATGTACAGGTTCTATTTTATGGAGATGATATACAGTCTGCCAAACCATCGGTAGATCATCCCGGCGTAACTCTGGAACGCCGAACCCTGGTGGAGAACCCGAACTATCAATTTTTGACCCTCCGAATTCATGAAGATGCGGAGCCGGGAACGGTTGAAATCCATTTTGAGAGAGATAACTACTCCCACACTATTGATTATGAAATTAAAGAACGAAGCAACGATCCCAATCGGAATCAAGGGTTTGATTCATCCGACCTGATCTACCTGCTGATGCCCGACCGGTTTGCTAACAGCGATCCGAGTATTGATGAAATTGATGGAATGCTGGAAGGTGTAAATCGTGATGATCCCGATGCTCGCCACGGTGGTGATATCCAGGGCGTGATCGATAACCTGGATTATCTCGATGAGCTGGGAATGACTGCCGTCTGGTTCACCCCGATTTTTGAAAATGATATGCCGCCCGAGTATGGCGCGTACCACGGCTACGCAGCTACCGATATGTATCGTGTAGATCGCCGCTACGGATCGAATGAGAAGTATCTGGAGTTGATTGATAAGGCTCATGACCGCGATATGAAGGTCATTATGGATATGATCCATAACCATGTGGGAACCCATCACTGGTTTATTGAGGATCTGCCGACCAGCGACTGGGTTCATCCGATTGAAGAGTACGGAACCACAAATTTCAGGACTTCCACGGTGATGGACCCGTATGCCTCTGATCACGACTGGAGCTCGACGGTTCAAGGCTGGTTTGTGACCGATATGCCTGATCTGGATCAACGAAACGAACTGGTTGCTAACTACCTGATTCAAAATACCATCTGGTGGATTGAATATTCCGGGATTGACGGAATCCGAATGGATACACATCCATACCCGTATAAAGATTACATGGCAGAGTGGTCGCGAAGAGTACTCGAAGAGTTTCCCGATTTTAATATGGTAGGAGAAGCATGGATGCCGAACACACCATCAACGGCCTATTGGCAGACCGGCTTCCAAAGTCCGGACGGATATGAAAGTTACCTGCCAAGTGTAACGGATTTCCCACTTTATGGATCACTGACTGCCGGTTTGAATGAAGAGCCGGGATGGGATACCGGAATTTCGAGATTGTATTTTACTCTAAGCCAGGATTTTCTATTTCCTGATGCGAACTTAAATGTCATCTTTCCCGGGAACCACGATCTTGACCGGATATTTACTGTAGTAGGAGAGGATTTTGGTAAATTTAAGATTGCAAATACATTCATCATGACCACCCGCGGAATACCGCAACTCTACTATGGAGATGAAATTCTGATGACAGGCGGCGGCCCTGATGGCTTAAAGCGAAAAGACTTTCCCGGCGGATGGGAGGAAGATCCGATCAACGCGTTTACCCATGATGGACGAGTTGAGCTCGGCGAAGAGACAGGTTTCCCCGTCGTTGAAGCGCATGACTTTATGACCAACCTCGCCAACTGGCGTATGGACAAAGA
>SKWF01000019.1 GCA_007129085.1 Balneolaceae bacterium
CAACCTTAATCATCTCTGGATCGGTCATAAATCGGTCCATCAATCGCTTAATCGCTTTGGGAACCGTGGCAGAAAACATAATTGTCTGGCATTTCCCCTCTGAGTAGCTGAGGATTTTCTCAATATCTTCCCGGAAACCCATGTTCAGCATTTCGTCCGCCTCATCAAGAATCAGCTTTTGTAGGTTATTCAGGTTCAGCGTTCCGCGCTTCAGGTGATCGATAACCCGTCCCGGTGTTCCAACAACAATTTGAACTCCTTTTTTCAGGGCTTTCAGCTGTCGGCCGATCGGTTGACCGCCATATACAGGCAGCGTGTAAACACCATCGGTGTGGCGTGCGAGTTTAATCAGCTCTCCGGTTACCTGGATGGCCAGCTCTCGGGTTGGGCATAAAATAAGAACGCTTGGAATTTTTGATCCTTTGTTTGCCTGCTGGATGGCCGGCACACCAAATGCGGCGGTTTTTCCGGTTCCTGTTTGGGCCTGTCCTACGATGTCTTTACCCGCTAATATAGGGGGGATACATTCGGATTGGATGGATGTGGGCGCTTCGAAGCCCATTTCGTCTATAGATTTTAAAATTTCCGGGGATATTCCCAGATCTGAAAAAGGAGTATCTTTCATTAGAATATTGTTTTGTGCATTTAATATGTACCGTTCTCTTCGCGCATTGGAGCTCTTGATCCAATTCCCATTACTTATAAATAATGTTCCTACCCAAAGCGCGTTTTACAAACATTCAGAAGAGAACTTCTTGAAGAGAGGCAAAAAGAATACCGGTTGGACAGGTCAGAATAGAACGAAAAATTGTTAGCCTTAAATATACGGATAATTGATGGAATATTTCCCATAATATTATTACAAAATGAACAGATGGAAGAATACGCGTGTTTCTCTTTTGAAGTTTGTATCTTTCAGTACGTAATTAACAGAGAATTTCTACTTATTTATGGCTCGAAAAAAATTCGAAATCCCCACCATGTTTCGCTCTCCCATTATCCGAAAGGTAAAGGAGGCGAATAAAGTTGTTGATCCCCGTAAAAAAGATCTTGCTCCTTCAGAGCTGGATTTTGGCCCGGTTAAATTTTTAATTCCCCGCCATTTCGGTTTTTGCTACGGCGTGGAAAATGCGATCGATATCGCCTACCGAACGGTAGAGCAGAATCCGGATAAAAATATCTATCTGCTCAGTGAAATGATTCACAATCCAACGGTGAATGAGGATCTGTTGGAACGGGGTGTAAAATTTCTGTTTGATACGGACGGTACGGTGCGAATTCCCATAGAGTCACTTTCGGCTGATGATATTGTGATTGTACCAGCTTTTGGTACTACTATTGAAATTCAGGAGAAGCTGCAGGAGCAGGGAATTGATCCATACCAATATAATACTACGTGCCCGTTTGTGGAAAAGGTGTGGAAGCGTGGTAAACAGCTCGGTAAAAAAGGATATAGCCTCGTTGTACACGGCAAGCATGAGCACGAAGAGACCCGCGCTACATTTTCGCACAGTGCAGATCACTCGCCGGTAGTTGTTGTGCTGAACCCCGAAGAGGCAAAAATATTGGCCGATATTATGACGGAGAAACGGCCGCTGAGTGATTTTGAGAAACACTTTGGCCATAAAAGCACAGATGGTTTCAACCCACTGGAAGATTTGGAAAACTTTGGGGTTATCAATCAAACCACCATGTTGGCAACGGAAACCCAAGAGGTGATGGATATCTTAAAAGAGGCAGCGGCCAAGAAATTTGGAGAGGAGGATGTGCTTAATCACTTTGCAGACACCTCAGATACGCTCTGTTACGCCACGAATGAGAATCAGTCGGCCACCTACGCCCTGGCGGATGCGGCCCCGGATATCGCCATTGTGGTTGGCGGGTACAACTCCTCCAATACCATGCACCTGGTGGAAATTCTGGAGGATTACTGTCCCACTTTCCATATTCGGGATGCCGAAGAGTTTGACGGCCCCGCTGAAATTCAGCATTTCAATCAGTGGAAAAAAGAGATGGTTACGACCAAAAACTGGCTGCCTGTAGACGGAAATAAACTTACAATTGCACTTACTTCTGGTGCATCGTGCCCGGATGTTTTGGTGGATGAAGTGTTGCTGAAGGTATTGTCTTATTTCTCGGAGAGTAAAGAGGTGGATGATGTCATCAAGCCGTTTGAAAAAACGATGGCTACAGCTACTTAATTTTTTCGATTCGGAAATAAATTCAGACACAAGACACGCGAAGTCTTATTTAGATCCAATATCATTATTCCCAAATCATTAAGTCTGGAATGATATAGGCTATTGTGGAAGAATATTATAGTACGATACCCGGGTTGGCTGAAAGTTTCGGAGGCGCACATCAAATTCATCGGTAGCGAGCTCAATTTCCGGGGTAATTAAACCCGTTTCATCCTCTTCAATTTCGGTGTAATCAACGTAGGCAAGGTATGGACGGGTGCCCTGTATATCGTTGTACTGATCGATGGGTACATCAAACCGAACGGTAATGGAGGATGGTGTATATGTAATTGCTTTGCCGGAAGGCAAGTTTCGGGTTCTGATGGGAATTCGAACCTGTGATTCCGTAAACTCTGCAACTTGTGCCTGGAATTGAGCTGATAACGGCTCTATTGAAATTCCCGGCCCGGCAACCTCGAGGTTTACATCCATATTAACGTTGTTTGATATATCTGTCAGCTCAACGTCGTTGGTTCGCCATTCATCAATCTCTTCAATTTGGGAAATTGGGCCTGATATAGTAATGCTGTCCGGTGATAATGAATAGTCGCCAATCAACCCGTACTGTTCTCTAAAAGAGAGTGAAACCTGCGAACGCAGCGGTATTTTGCGGGTAACTTTTTGCTCCGTTTCGATCGCTACGATAATTGGATCTACCTGCAGAACATTCAGGTCCGAGATGGTACCTACTTGCTGACGGACCTGGTCAAAAAGGTTGATTTGCTGATCGTCAGCATTGAGTGTTATGGCGGGTGGATTGCTGTATAAAGAAATTAAATTCCACCCCTCGCCACTTAGGCTTACGGCAGCACGTTCGGGGACTTCGTTACTTAGTGCTACATCTTCAGGGAGGTTGGTAATTTCGATGGGCAGCATTAGGGTAACATTATAATCCCGGCCAAGGTTAACGATAAGCCACAGGCTGAGTGCGAAAGTAAAGGATACGACAAAAGCGATAATCTTTTGACGAGTAAAAAACTCTCCGGATGTCTCTTTGTCATCCGGTTCCGATTTACCCGTAAAAAAGAGGTTTATGCGTTCCTGTATTTTGCTGTATAGACTCATGAATCAAATATGGGGAATTCTATGTTGCTCTGACAATAATTTCTTTTACAATTTTAGCGTCTACTTTATCATTTAGTTTTTTGATGATGCTGTATCTGTTTGAGTGAATTTCGTGTCGCCAGGCGGCATTATCAACTTCAATGATTAATCTATCCCCTTCAAAATGGATATTTTTTGTGATTTCAGAAATTTGTTCGCCTACAACCTCGGGCCAGACGTGTAGTACCATGCCCCGCTTGAATTTTGTGCGGTGCGGAATCTTTTTCAAAAAATCTTTCAGCAGCTGATCCATCGACTGCGGTTTATTTCCAAAAGCCATATTAATACTTATTTGTTACTGTTCCATTGTGAACATCAAACCAGGAGTTGCTACTGTTCCCATCAAATTGACTGATGGTAAATGGGCGCTCAGAAGCAGAAGTTATAAACGTTTGTCCGGTGTGTTTCGTCAGTGTTTCGGTAATAATATCGGTTTTTTGTTGATCCAAATTGCCAAACACATCATCGAGTAACATAATAGGCAAATCGTCCAGCTCATCAGAATAATAAAAGAGCTGGGCCATTTTCAAAGCCATGGAAAATAGCCGGTGCTGCCCCTGCGACCCGTAGTTTCGGAGCTCCATATCGCCAAGATAAAATACTACTTCATCGCGGTGTGGGCCAATAATTGTCTGTTCCCGGTCTACTTCTTTTTCAAAATTTTTGTCCAGCTCTTCATTATACCGTTCTGATATTTTGTCGATGCTATCGGTAGCATCGGTAATAGTTTGATAAACCAGCGATGGCTTTAGGTCGAGCCCGGAAATGGTTCGGTACTGGAGCGCCAGGTATGTCTTAAATCGTTCCAGAACTTCCGCGCGCTTATGGATTAGCCGAGCCCCGGTTTCTACAAGTTGAAGGTCCCACGGTTCAAGATAACTACGAAGTGTTTGAAGTGGTCCGCGAAATTCCTGCAGGAGTTTGTTGCGTTGCTTTCGAATGCGGCGATAATCAATCAGATCCCGCAGGTATTTTGGGGAGATTTGGCTAATCATGCTATCTAAGAATGATCGCCGTTCGGATGGCCCTTCACTAGTTAAGGCTAAATCTTCGGGACTTAGTACTACAATAGGTACCATTCCAATCAGGTCGGAAAGCCGTTCGAGCGGGCTGTCGTTCACAAATATTTTTTTCCCTTCACCGCGCGAGTAGCTACAGCTTACTTTAAATGATGAACGAATTTCTCCGGTGAAATCCCCATCAACCATAAAGTATTTTTCGTCGTGGTTTGCCACGTATCGATCACTCGTTGCCACAAAACTTCGGCTCATGCAGAGGTAGTGAATGGCATCAATCAGGTTAGTTTTTCCCGATCCGTTGGCACCGGTAATTAAATTGAGGTGGGGCGCAAAATGGACTTCCGTCTCTTTATGATTTCTGAAATTGGTAAGTTTGAGACGATTTATGCGCATTTTGTTGTAAGAAAATGAATAACAGGTAGTGAGCATAGAGCGTGGAAACCCACACCCTATACCATATCTCTACTCACTACGAGTTAATTTTAAAGCCCAAATGCATCTTTGCCGAGGAACATCGCTGCATCTGCAAGCTCTTCTTCAATTCGCAGGAGCTGGTTGTATTTAGCCACACGATCTGTACGGCTCATTGACCCTGTTTTAATCTGTCCGGCATTTGTTGCAACGGCCAGATCGGCAATGGTTGTATCTTC
>SKWF01000035.1 GCA_007129085.1 Balneolaceae bacterium
GCAAATGTTTAATCAACAGCTGCCTTTATATAAAAATTGACACCCTGCTTTTTTCGATCGTGTACTTACGCAAGCAAATCCATTATAATTATTCATCAAGTAGGTTTTTAATAAGGATGGCATTATTTTTCAAGCTTCCGATTGTTGCCAAGAACCTCAACATCGGATGATATATTATTACTAACCATCACCTGACTTTGCCATGCGCACGTTCTTTTACCTCCCTTGGATTATCCTTCCTTTTCTCCTTTTTTCTTGTACAACAACGGAAACCGTCTCCTCGCCGGAAACTGAAACTGTACAAGAACTCTCGGATGTTGAACGCCCCATTCCTTACCCTGTGGAGAGAGCCAACGCTTTTGACCGCGCTGTTTCTGAGGGGTCAAGAACGGAAACCGGTGCCCCCGGCGATAATTATTGGCAAAACGAAGGATCTTATAACCTCTATGCAGAGATCGATCCCGAAACACATACGCTCCATGGACGGGCTGAGGTTACCTACCAAAATAACTCACCCGACGATCTTGAAATCGTAGTGGTTGAACTGGCTCAAAATCTGCACAAGGCGGGAACTGCCAAAAAAGAAACCACTGAAATTACCGGAGGCAAAACACTGTCAAAAGTATCTGCCAATAACCTCGATCTCGAAGAAATTACCATGCAGCAGCGATGGCAAGATAGCCAGGCCGGATATATGCTGGATGGAACACGCCTCTATATTTTCCCTGATGAAGAGCTCACCTCCGGGTCTACAATGAACTTTGAATTTGAATGGTCGTTTGAGGTTCCCCAAGAGGGTGCCTCCGGCCGGATGGGACGCAGCCGCGATAACCTCTACATGATCGCCTACTGGTATCCACAAATTGCCGTCTATGATGACGTTTTTGGCTGGATGGATGACTCCTTTCTCGGCAATGCCGAATTTTACCACAAATTCTCCGACTACCAATTAACCGTTACCGCTCCCGAAAACTGGATCGTAATGGGAACCGGCGAATTTTTGAACCCTGAAGAGACACTTCGACCTGAAATATATGAACGCTACCTGCAAGCGGGCGAGAGTGATGAGCCCATCACCATTGTCAGTTTTGATGAAGTAGACCATGCCACGGCCTCCTCTGATGATGGACTCCTGACATGGAAGTTCCAGGCTGACAGGGTACGCGATGTTGCCTTTAGCGCCACCCGCGAATCCACATGGGAAGGCGCCCGCACCCCGGTAGGTGATGTTACCAGAGATGGTGAAACAGATTACACGCGTATCAACACATTTTACCGGGAAACGGCCCCTCTGTGGTCCGAACAGACCGACTACGCACAGCACGCCACCACCTTTTTATCAGACTATACAGCCATTCCCTATCCCTGGCCACACATGACATCTGTTGAAGGTGCCGATATAATAGGCGGCGGTATGGAGTTCCCCATGATTACACTCATAGGCGACTACAATAATGCCGGTGCCGTACAGCTATACGGCGTAACCGCGCACGAAATTGCCCACATGTGGATACCCATGATTGTAAGCACCAACGAGCGACGCTACACCTGGATAGATGAAGGTCATACATCATTCCATACGCAACAGGCCAATGTTGATCGATACGGCGAGGAGCGATTCACCAGAGGTAACCTGTTCGGCCCTTATCTGCGAATTGCCGGCAGCGATTTTGAAGGAGAAATGATGCGTTGGAGCGATTTCCATATCCCGGGGCCCGCCTACGGCATCGCCTCCTATCCAAAACCGGCATCCGTTTTAACAGCACTGCGCGGGGTTTTGGGTGATGAACTCTTTCTTGAAGCGCACCGCGAGTTTATGGATCGATGGAGCTACAAACACCCCTACCCATGGGACCTGTTCAACACATTCGAAGATGTAACCGGCAAAGATCTCTCATGGTTTTGGAGAAGCTGGTATTACGAAACCTGGGTGCTCGATCAATCCGTAGCCGACGTGTACGAGGAGGATGGAAAGTCCGTTATAGTAATTGAAGATATCGGTGACATCCCGATGCCTGTATTGCTAAAAATTACTCTCGAAGATGGTACCATCATCGAAGAAGAAATTGCCGTTGAAAAATGGCTGCAGGGAGTTCGAACTGTTAAGCTTCCGATGGAAACAGCATCAGAAATTATAAAGGTAGAAATTGACCCCGAAAACCACTTTCCCGACAGAAACCGGTCGAATAACACATGGGAGAGATAACTCTTTGCCCCGGTTTGAGATCGATCAAAATGCCAGATATGTAAAAAACTATTTTAGTTTACCTGTTAATTTTTAACTCTTTGGTATTTTTTCGATTATATTTTGAATAAATCTTTAGGTAAACATCACCATGTCGTTATTTAAAAAACTTAGCAGAACCAACAAAGTGCGCTGGCTCTTTTTCGGGATAGCCACTGTAGCTGTGTTAGCCCTAACCGGCATGAACATCTACTCGTTATATGCCCTTCGCGACAGCACTGTAGAATCTGCCAAAGAGAGTAAAAAATCTCAGCTCGAGGAGTTTGTCAGCGAGGTTCAGTATCCACTATATCGCCCGTTCTGGGGAGTTAACAAGTTGAATACACGCCAGCTCGAAGATAGCTGGGAATCTCAGGGGCAATTTCCCGAAAAATTTATTGAAGTTGTAGATGAAGCATTATCAACCTCCCTGTTTACCGATGTATATTTTTCACCCGGTGAAGTAAGCGGCTGTAACGACCCGAGTCTTGAAGTCTACAGCTACGAAAAAACAGGAAAGAACTTTAATCCATCAGTTGAAACACCCGGAATTGTTTGTGATGGTTTTGGCATTTCACAATCACGAATTCGCACAAACCTAGACGACTGGCGCTGGAATAGTAAAGTTACGTTCGACTCCCATCGTACAATGACCCTCGCGTTGATAGATCTTAACGACCGACGAATTTTAGGCCATCTGGGTTTTACCATCAATCAGGAATATTTGCTAAATGAGTATCTGCCCGAAAAAATGAAAAAACAGTTCGGTTCGGCCGATGATAGCGGAATTGTTGTTTGGCTGCGCGATTGGGTGCAAGACGAGATTTTAGCCGGCAGCGACGATAATTACACCTACGACCGAGACACCTACCCGATCGACCTGCGACAAAGTTTTTCCAGTTCATTCGACGACTGGACAATCCACGCATCTTTTATAGACTCCCCAACGGTAGCTGCATCAAACATATCACTGCAGCGAAACCTTATTGTCCTGGGCTTTGCAGTATTTGTACTCTTTGGGGCATTGATGTTCATCTTTATCAACGCCAAGCGGGAACGGGAACTGGCTGAACGACAGGCCGGTTTTTTGGCAAATATCACACATGAACTAAAAACACCATTGGCTGTTATGCAGGCAGCCGGCGAAAATATTGCCGACGGACGAGTAACAGACGGAGAACGATTAAAAAGCTATGGCGATCATATTTTTACTGAATCCGTTCGGTTGAAAAAAATGATCGAGAAGCTGCTTGATGCTGCCAAAGTAGATTCCCAACAAACCATGGCCGAACAGGCTCCGCATCAAATCAGTAATCTGGTCCGCGAGTTTCACGAAGCCAACCAACGCTATATTGAGCAGAAGGGATTTAAGTTTACCTTCGAGAGTGATGACCAACTTCCACTGGTAATGATCGATCCTGACCACCTCGATACTATTCTGAATAATCTTGTTGAAAACGCGATAAAATATAGCTCTGACTCGAAAGAAATTAAGTTATCCGTAACATCAGATAAACAAAAAGTTACGTTGCAGTGTACCGATTCCGGCCTGGGTATTCCCAAAAAATCACTCGGGCTAATTTTTGATAAATTTTACCGTGTTGAAAATACCATGACTGCCAAAACCAAAGGCCACGGCCTGGGGCTATCAATCGTTAAGAAGATGGTTCAGCTTAATAACGGTCAGATATCCGTTAAAAGCCGGCCCGGAAAAGGATCTACATTTACCATTACATTTCCCGCATTTCTTCAAAAAGGAGATGAGCAGACTACACACAAAACATCTACAACTAACGGTGTGGATGTACAGAACAGAAAAGCTATAGATGACTATGTCGAATAACCCTGAAAAAAGTATACTCGTTGTTGAAGATGAACCAAGCTTGGTTTTTACACTTCAGGACACACTGGAGAATGAGGGTTACCAAGTACATGTTGTTTCTGATGGCGAAAAAGCCATTGAGAAGGTAAAAGATGTATCACCCGATCTGCTCCTGCTAGATTTGATGCTGCCCGGAAAAAGTGGTTATGAAATCTGCAAAGAGATACGTGAACTTAAATACACGTTTCCCATTATAATGCTTACGGCCAAAGATCAGGAAGTGGATAAGGTAACCGGTTTGAATATTGGGGCTGATGATTACATCACAAAGCCGTTTGGCGTAAAAGAGCTACTTGCCAGAATTCAGGCCCGTCTGCGCAGAGCCAGCAGCTACTCAAAATCAGGCCCACTTGAGATGCTCACACTGGGGGATGTAACGATCGACCTGAAGGATGGAAAGGTATCTAAACCTGACGGAGTTGAGCACGAACTTTCAACTCGAGAGGTAGAGATGATTCACTACCTGGTACAAAGAGCCAACCAACCTATCTCAAGGGATGAACTTCTTGAAAAAGTGTGGCGATATGAATACAGCACAAACACCCGCACAGTGGATGTTCACGTATCAAAACTTCGGGCCAAGATTGAATTAAACCCGGATGATCCCCGCTATCTGGTAACACTGCACGGTGTAGGCTATATGCTAAAAATTAATTAATTGGCAAGTTGTAGATTCTGTTCCACAAACGCTGCGAAACCCTCAATTTGATCTTCCAGCAGACCTTGTAACATATCTGAGGAGAGTCCTTTCTCCTCATCAAAATTGTCGTTTACTCCCTGTATGAACATCCGCTCAGGATATATTAATGCTTTCCTGTATACCAAAATTTGCTGCAGATGTTCTACCGGCCTCAACGCTCCAAACGAACCGGCTGCTTCACCAATAAAACTTA
>SKWF01000195.1 GCA_007129085.1 Balneolaceae bacterium
ATTTTGAGGAAGTGGAGTACAACTCAATTGAAGATGGATTAACCATTCATACCACACTCGATTCCCGCGTGCAGAAGGCGGCCGAACGTGCTGTGGAACATAGAATAAGAGAGCTTCAACAGATATTAACCGGTGAACTTGAAAACAACCCTATTTTCGGGGATGATGATCCCGAAATAGTTCGGGTTTGGCAGAATAGCGCGCAGTATCAACAGCTTAGAAATGAAGGGTATTCGGATCAAGAGCTGGACGATATTTTCCATACCCCTGTTAACACCCGTATTTTTACGATGGATGGATATAAAGATGTTGAAATATCCCCTCATGATGAAATTCGATACTATATCACTTTTTTGAATGCGGGATTTATTGCCATGGAACCACAATCCGGCAATATTTTGGCTTGGGTTGGCGGAGTAGATTATCGGCACTTCCCGTTTGACCAGGTCTTGGCTCATAAACAGCCCGGCTCTGCATTTAAGCCGATATTGTATGCATCGGCTCTCGAAAACGGACGGCAACCGTGCGATTATCAGCGAAATATGCTCGCCGAATTTGCAGATTACGACGGCTGGACTCCCCAAAATATAGATGAAGAGTATGGCGGCCGCTACTCCCTTCAGGCTGCTCTGGCTCAATCGGTGAATACCGTGGCCGTTCACCTGGCTATGGAAACAGGAATGGCTAACATCCAAGAAACTGCAAGTCGTATGGGTATCACCTCTCCTGTACCTCAAAGCCCCTCTATTGCACTGGGCACATCAAACCTGAGCCTGCTGGAATTGACGGCTGCTTACGGTGCATTTTTAAATGAAGGGGTTCCAACCGAACCTCGGATGGTAACCAAAATTTACAATTCGAGAGGAGAACTGATTTATGATTACTCTGAATCCGAGGAGCCGGATATTGATGTTGAACAGGACCAAGATGAAGAGTCTTCCCCTTTTCTGACTGCTGCAGAAGCCCCGGAAAATAACGAGCCGGATCAACCCGAAGAAGCTGAGTTGGTAACGGTAAGCAGTGCCGAAGAAACGGGAATCTCTGCCAAAACTGCCGCCACCATGGTGAAAATGTTAGAAAAAGCAGTGCACGATGGTACCGCTAATCCCCTTCGAGCCCAATATGGAATTACACATGCTGTGGCCGGAAAGACAGGAACAACCCAAAATTTTACCGATGGCTGGTTTGTGGGATTTACACCGGAAATTGTTTTTGGAGCCCGGGTTGGCGGTTGGAATAATCGCGTACGATTTCGGGAATTTCCGGCTTATGCTTCCCAAACGGCTCTGCCAATTGCAGGTCATTTTTTAAATCATATGGATGAAGTAGAGACTTTACCGAAACAACTTGCTGAATTTCACCCAAACCAAACCGATACACAATTTTCAATGGATTGCCGGGATCATCGCGGGGATCGGTTTCGTGACAGAGTTCGAGATTTTTTCAAAGGTGAAAGTAGTGATGAGGCTCGTATAATCAGCCGTGATAAAGAAGAAGATGACGAGGAAGAGAGCAGAAATATATTTAAGCGAATTGGTGATAAGCTTGGAATTTCGGGGAACTGACGAACCTTGATTTGGGAAGCTAATTTGATCGTTAGTATGTTATATACGGCGTGACTTGAATTAAGACCATTAATATTTAACCAAATTTTTGCTCACTTATGGCGAAGTTAAAACTTGATCTGCACGACATTTACAATAAAGGCAGTAAAATTGATGACGAGCTGAATAACATTATTGATGAAGCTGTTGAGACCGGAATAAAAAAGGTGGAGATTATCCCCGGAAAGGGAAGTGGACAACTTAAAAAGCGCGTTTTAAAGTTCTTGCAGCAGAAAGAGATCAAACAGAAATACCACCGTGTGGAGAAAGACAGCAAAAACCACGGGCGAATATTTGTGCATTTTAAATGATCTATAAAAGTCGTTCATTTAATATTCCGGCTAATCTGTAAAGCTCTGTTTCAGATATAATTGCCACAAACTGAGCATCAATTAAATTATTCTCCGTGTCGAAAAGTATTCTCTGAGTTTCCCTGAGTTCGAGCGAGGTAATTGTTGCAAGTTGAAACTGCTCCAATGCAATTTCCAGTGCTTCTTCAGCTAACCTGAGATTTTCATTTTCGAGCTCTACCAGCTGACGTGCATTTTCATAGTTTTTGTACTCCGAACTGAGGGTTGTTTCCAAATTCTTTTGCTCTTCACGCACTCTCAGCTCATTATTTTTATGACGAATTTTTGCAGTTTGTACTCTGCGATTGGTGTTAAATCCGTCAAATATATTTATACGGGCCGTAATTCCTACAAAAAGCCCATCGGTTTGATCAAGATAGAGCAGGTTGTTTTGAGTTTCTTCACGGTTTAATGAGTATCCAAGATTGAAATCGATCTCCGGCATTCGTTCTCTTCTTAATTCTCGTATCTCTAAATTAGAAATGGATGACCTCAGCTCAGCAGCTTCAATCTCTCTGTTATTTTCCAAAAAGTGGTCATAAAGTTCATCAAACCCTACAGTTTCGGCGAGATCAATTCCCTCAGTAACGTCAAATTCTGCACCTCTTTCAAGATCTAACAGTCTTATTAGTTCCAGGCGTGCATCGTTCAATATTACTTCTTGCCGTATCATTTCCGCCCTGTCTCTGTTCAGGTCTGATTGAGCAAGTAGTTCTTCATACTCTGATCCTGACCCCAACTCTCTTTTTGTCTGTGCAATTTCATACCTCTCTTCGGAAATTTCCACACTGTTTTCAAGTACGCCAAGTAGTTTTTCCTGCCGAACCACTTCATAATAAGCAGTGACGATATCCACAATGGTATCTTCCATTTGGACTCGCGAAAGTGTTTCCCCCAGCTCCTTCATTTCTCCCAGTTTACTGTACGTTGTAAACATGCGGAACCCATCAAAAATAGTCCAGTCAAGTTCGGCATCGAGTGATAGTAGTGAAATTTCAAAATCCTCTGTACTCCTGCTCTCCCCGGTAACCTCTGTGGTCTCCGATTCAAATAACCGCTCGCCGGTGCCGGTAACATTGATAGATGGCAAAATTCCGGCATTACCGAGAGTTCTATTCATCCTATCTATCTCCGCCTCATTTTCTGCTATCTGAACACCAAAATTCTGCTCAAGACCAATCTGGAGTGCCTCTTGGAGTGATAGATGTTGTGCAATACCAACACCTGGAATTATAAATAGACAGAGTAAAATCAATACTGTTAACTTATTCATCATAATATCAGGTGTTCTTAGCTTCGTTTTCTAAATACAAATCTGCATCACTAATTTGCTTTTCTGTTGCGAAGTATGAATAGATTGCAGGCACAACAAATAGGGAAAGAAACGTACCGATTACCAATCCTCCCATTACGGCAATTCCCATGGAAACACGGCTTTCTGCACCGGCTCCAAAGGAGAGTGCCAACGGCATAATACCGAGAAGTGTGGAGCATGAAGTCATCAAAATTGGTCGGAAACGAACAACCGATGCATCAATTATTGCTTCCATTAACGATAATCCTTGTTGCTGCCGTTGGTTTGCAAATTCCACGATTAAAATTCCATTTTTGGTCACTAAACCAATCAGCATAATCATCGCAATTTTGCTGAATATATTCAGGGTTTCACCGAAGTACCATAGTGCCAATAGAGCTCCTAAAAGCGCCAGAGGCACGGTTAAGAGAATAATAAAGGGATCTCTAAAGCTTTCGAACTGAGCAGCCAATACCAGGTAGATAAAAATCAACGCCATCATAAAAATGAAGTTGAGGCTGTCTACGCTTTCTACAAAATCTCTTGATGGCCCGCTTAAATCGGTAGAGAATCGATCATCGAGCTGACGATTTGCAACGTTGTTCATCACATCAATTCCATCCCCTACAGTTGCTCCCTCAACAAGTGAGGCAGATATGGTTGCCGACGATAGCCGGTTGAACCGAAAAAGCTCTGCGGGCCCGCTATCTTCAACAAGATCCACCACATTATCCATCCGTACCAAATCGCCACTGTTGTTGCGTACGTGCAAATTCATTACATCAGCAGGTTCACGCCTCATCTCCTCTTCGACCAATCCCTGTACCCAGTATTGACGGCCATCCATTGTAAAGTATCCGTACCGAGACCCGGCAAAAGATAGCTGAAGATTTTCAGCAATATCACGGATTGAAACTCCCAATGTACGCGCCCTATTACGATCTATTTGAACCTGCATTTCGGGTCGGTTGAACTTCAGATTCACATCCGCAAAAGTAAACATCGGGTGGCTTCTTACTTCTTCTAAAAATGGGTCGATTACCTCCTCTAAATCATCAAGATCATTAGCCTGTATTACAAACTGGACAGGCAAACCTGCAGTACCCGACTGCAATGTTTGAGGCTGCGATAGATAAACTGAAGCACCCGGTATTTTTCCAAGTTCCTCACCAAGTTGAGAAGCTATCTGCTCTTGAGTTCTGGAGCGATCAGATGGATGTTGAAGAGTAATAAATCCGCTCCCTGTATTTGTACCACTGGGAGATGTAATTGTATTTAATACCTCTAGTTCCGGGACATTATTTAGCGTTACCTCAGTAACTTGATCCATTACCCGGTCCATATAGAAAAATGAGGATCCCTCGGGCGCAGTGGCAGTTACATTAATACGGGCTCGATCCTCTAAGGGGGCCACTTCTTCGGAGAGTACATTAAAGAGCAGAACAATCATCAATCCGGCACCCCCTAAAATCCAGAATGCATTTTGTCGATTTTTCATGAAGCTTTCGAGGGTTCTCCTGTACCAATCAATCATCGCCTCAAAGTACGGCTCCGTTTTGTCGTAGAATCTGGAACTTTTGCTCTCGAGCTTTAAAAATTTGGTGGAGAGCATCGGGGTTAATGTAAGTGCCACAAATGTTGATATAATGACTGTACCTATCATCACTACACCGAA
>SKWF01000012.1 GCA_007129085.1 Balneolaceae bacterium
AACCGTTCTACACTGAAGTTTACGGATGGAGCGAATAATGCAGATAACGTAATGAACATGCGTTATGCATCAGTACTCCTATCACATGCGGAAGCATTGGTTGAAACCTCTGCTTCAATTGCAGACGTGCCTGTTGAAGCTTACGATCATCTTAATGAAGTGCGAACTCGATCTATCCGTGTAACGGATGATTTAGGGAATGAATATCCTGAGCTAGTTGAGTTCAACCCGGGAGACTTTACGTCTACGGATGAAATGATTGAAGCTATCTTGCTTGAACGACGAGTAGAGCTGGCATTTGAAGGAGATCGTTTCTATACGTTATCACGTAAAGGTTTAGATATTGATGGCCTTGCTCCTGATGATGATTCAATCACATTCCCAATTCCACAGGGTGAGACGGATGCTAATCCAAATATCGAACAAAACCCAGGCTATTAATTCTATTGTTCTTGAACGACAATAAATGATAGTTTAAGCCGTCATGTTTAAAACATGGCGGCTTTTTTTATTAATCCTATTACGTAATTATTTATGAGTAAAAAGTTTTTAGCACTCTTAATCACCTTAACGTTACTTACTATTGGGTGTCTTGATACTGATTTTGAAGAGCCTAATACGCAATTTTCATTAGCTGTAGAACTCGAGGATGAGGAAGATACTTTTGAATTGGGCGATGATGAGATTCAACTTTTTAGTATTCGATATGCCGTTGAAAATGTTCAGGTTGAAGCAGTAGGAGATAATGAACTGTTTGAATTAGATCCCACATATGTAAATCTAAGCTATCTTGGATTTAATAATGTAGCCTCTATTGGTACCGGCGAAATTTTTGGAGGAAGTTATACAGGTATTAGTTTCGATTTAATCCCACCATCAGATGATGTAGATGATGAACTTTTAATTGTGCGCAATGAAGCCGGTGAAATTGTACAACGAAATAGTGTAGCCATTGTCGGGCAATATAACTCTTTTTCGTTTACAATTGTTACAGATGAATTTACAAACGTAGAGTATAGTTTTGATCGAAATGTAAATATGCCTGAGAAGCTTGGCTCACTGGAAGTTGTACTTGTCCCGGAGTGGCAAGAGTGGTTTATAAATGAAGACAGAGATGGTCTTTTGGATCCAACTGATCCGGAGAATGAGGAGATTATCCTAGATAATTTTAAGCGACTATTTACAGCTAACGCATTTACAGTAGGGGAAGAGTAAAGATTTCTGTCTGTAAAATGATGAAGCCGGCATGAAATCTATAACCTCGACTCCAAAATCCGTCCCGTTAACCACAACTGCCTCTGTTGGTAAACCACGTTAAAGTAGTTGGTGCTTCGTTCGAGGATGTAATGCTGGAACGGAAAGTATTCATTTGGATTTCGTGGACGCTCAAAGTAAAAGTTATAGCGTGGATCGGTTCTGTCGTACGCATACGACCACTGCATTCTGTTTAATGAACGATCTACATACCAAGGCGGGCCAAAGAGGATATACATCATCCCTGCATCGGTTTTCCATCCCTCTTTAAAGTTCGAAAACTGTTTGTTTGCCTCTTCCACCCGCTCGTAATATAGACTGATAACATTTCGTGCTCTATTTTGGCTGCCCACATTAGATAACCAAAAACGATCGACGGCATCCTTCAAAGAGTCGGGATCATTAATTTCCATCATCTCTTCGTATTTACTTTCCGACATTAAATAATAGAGAGGTTCAGCCATCTCTCTTGCAGATTGAACCATTGGATAATTATCACTTTTAATCGAAAAGTCTCGGGCTTTATAGAGTCTTTCCCCGTCTTCATCTTCAGTTTCCACTTCAAACCGGTAATTTCCGCGTGATAAAAGCGGATATTTATACTCAATGGTGACACTACCTGATTGCTCAAGTACACGAGTTGTGCTCTCTAGCTCCTCAGGATTTCGCATATCAATTCCTTTATATCCTGTAGAGGAGGGGGAGTAGTTATTGAAATGGAGCGGCCGGGCCGGCATCGTATCCGCTTCAAAGTGAATTAACCGAGAGCGGATCGTCAGCGGATCATCCGGGTCATTGTTCGTTACCTGGAAATCAAGTTTAAGACTGTCCATTCTCGCGGGGACATCATACGTGGTAATCGGGGTGAATTCGGGGCGATTGCTATCCATGCTTTTGGCCGATAATCGCACCGAGGTGAGATTAATGACGGGGTCGGCAGGGTCTGGGATGATGGCGGATGTTTCGCGCAGAATAGCTTTGCCTGATGAGTTATCTGAAACAGTTATTTCGATGTCGAACTCACCGGGCTGAACTTCCATATCCTTGATAAAAGTAAACAGGTCCTGGCTCATGTAAGCATTTGTATCCTCTGAAAAAATATCAAACTCTTCGCGGAATGATTTGCTAAAATCCCCATCTCTTTCATTAATACGAATCTCAAGAGTTATTTGTGCTACAGATTGTCCATCAATTGTGCGATAAATCAGACTTCCATAAACAACTTCTGTAGTGATGTTAATTACTGCTTCATCATCTTCATTCAGCAAGCCGATGGCAGAAGCTCGTACTTCGGGGTAGCCGTCTTGAAACTGGTAGCTTGACCCACGCTCTATATCGGGATTTTGTGAACTTGCGCAGCCGGCAACAATCAAGGCTGCAAATAGTAAAAATCCCGCAATTTTTAAATGGTTAAACATAGGAGACGAGTTAAGTAATATTTCTATCTATAAATAATACAATTCAGTTAAAACAAAAAGGATATATCATATTAGGACAATCAATTTTAATCAGCAAAGGTTTCGAAGTATGAAAATGACTTGCCCATATAGATGTTGTCACATTTTGGGCCGGCGTTTCAAGTTAACTACTAAATAATAAGTTGTTTAGCAGGAGGCTTTGAAAAACACAGAGATGCTTCGACTTCATTCGTCGCTTCGCTTCTCATTGCGCTCAGCATAACGTTAACCGTTACATCGAGTGCAACGAAACGTAGTGAAGTGAAGTCGAAATGGTCCCGCATTAAGGTTTTTCAAAGCCTCCCGGTAATACCCGCCTTTAATAAAGGCCCAGTAATAACAAAACAGAATAAAACCCTGTCTCTCTTTATTAACCCAAATAACAGGTGATAATTGTTTATCTTGTATAGTTGATACGCAAAATTTTCAAATAAACAGAATTTCATTACATGTTGTCAGGTTCAAGGAGAACGAAAATTGTTTGTACGTTAGGGCCGAGTTCAAATACAAAAGAAGGAATTGAAAAATTAGTGAGAGCCGGGATGAATGTTGTGCGGATAAATTTTTCGCACGGCTCGCATAAAGATCATGAACGAACAATTGGCTATGTACGGGAAGTAGCGAAAAAGTATAACTACTCTATTCCTGTATTGATGGATCTGCAAGGCCCAAAAATACGTGTTGGCCAGATGAAGGATGGAGGCCAGCTGGTTGAGGCCGGCGATCTGGTAGAAATTACCACAAAGGATGTTGAAGGAACCAAGTCACTCATCCCAATTGATTATGAAGGCTTAAGCGCTGATGCAAAAACAGGTAATCAAATCTTGATTGATGATGGTCTTCTTGAGCTGAAGATTGTTAAGAATGAAAAGGAGAAGATGGTTGCCCGGGTTATTGTGGGCGGCATGCTGAAATCTCGTAAGGGGGTAAACCTTCCTGATGTTGATATATCCATGTCATCAATCACTGAAAAAGATATTGAAGATTTGGAGTTTGGCCTCGGTGTTGGCGTTGACTTTGTAGCCATGTCTTTCGTGAGAAGCGGAAGGGATGTGCAGGATGTGATATCGAGAGTGCGCGCGGCGAAGAGCAATGCATCTATCATTGCAAAAATAGAGAAGCCGGAAGCGGTTGAAGTGATCGACGAAATTATTGAAGAGTCTGACGGCATTATGGTAGCCCGTGGCGATCTTGGTATTGAGATACCCAGTGAACATGTGCCCCTGGTACAGAAAAAAATTATTGAGCGCAGCAGGCTTGCCGGAAAACCGGTAATTACAGCTACACAAATGCTCGACTCCATGATTAACAATCCGCGGGCAACCCGCGCCGAAAGTTCTGATGTAGCCAATGCTGTTATGGACGGAACGGATGCCGTGATGCTCTCGGGAGAGACAGCAGCAGGAAAATATCCTGTTGAGGCGGTTCAGGCGATGAACAAAATTATTCGCTCTGTTGAAGATAATTCTGAAGACCTTTATTACAGCCTGGATTACCGCAAGCCGGACTGGAAAGAGAAACAGGTGGTTGAATCACTCGCATATTCTTGCGTAACAATAGCTGATAATGTAGAAGCGAAGTCGATTAGTACACTCACCCACTCCGGAAACACAGCCCGACGTATTGCCAAATTTCGTCCTAAAGTGCCGATTGTTGCATTTACCGAAAGTGGAATTGTCTGTCGTCAGCTGAATCTTGTTTGGGGAGTGGAATCGGTACGTCTTGAACAGCTGTTTGACACCGATGAAAGCGTGAAAATGATGGAAGACTATCTTCGGGAAAATAAGCTTGTTGATAAAGGAGACCGGGTAATTATTGCCACCGGTATGCCTCTTGCTAAGCGTGGCAGAACCAATATGATTAAGGTTAGTACAATCGAAGAAGAATAACTCTGTCTGCTTCGGTATGAATACGCCAGGAAGTATTTTGTCGTTAAACGAATTGTATCACAGACTAAATTTATGAGGTGGCTTTGAATAACCATTAGGCGGTATCATTTCGACTTCACTCCACCCCGAAGGAACGGGACCGGAAAAACACCGGCTTCGTTACGTTACGCCTGTCTGCAGAAGCTTTAGCACAGGCAGGCTCAATGTGACGGTTAACGTCATACTGAGCCTGCCCTCCGGAACCTTGGTGCAGGCGGGCGCAATGAGAAGCGGAGC
>SKWF01000229.1 GCA_007129085.1 Balneolaceae bacterium
TAGTCGAAATCGGAAAGGGTATATGTAGGCAAAATCAAACGGATTAATTCGATGTTTTGATAGCCTCAAAGATAAAAAATCAATCTGTAGTTACGTGAATTAATCCACTAAAATTTTCAGTGATTTTTTTACCTGCTCAACGATCCCATCGGGTCCGATTCCCACTTCATCATGCAGCTCTCTTTGTGTACCGTGCTCAACAATTCGATCGGGGACGCCCATTATTTTTACGGATACCCCTTTGCCGGTTTCCGCTACATATTCTGCAACGGCAGATCCAAAACCACCTAACTTGGTGCCATCTTCCAGGGTGATAATAGAGTTGTAATTCATCAGCACTTGATCAATCAACTCCGTATCGAGCGGTTTGGCAAATCGCATATCAAAATGGCCAACCTCTACACCTTCGGCGGAAAGTCTCTTTATCGCTTCAGTTGCATATTTTCCAATCGGACCAAAACTGAGAATCGCAATATCATCTCCATCTCTCAATCGTTGCCCTTTACCAATTTCTATAGATTTAAACTCTTTTCGAACTTCCATTCCGGTTGACCGGCCTCGTGGGTAGCGAATCGCCCAGGGTGATTCTTTTTTTGAAGCCGTGTACAACATATCGCGCAAATCCTGCTCATTTAGCGGAGATGAGACGATCATGTTTGGAACCGATCGCAAATAAGAGACATCATACAGTCCGTGGTGTGTAGGTCCGTCCGCCCCAACAAGCCCGGCGCGATCTATACAGAATACAACCGGCAGATTTTGTATCGCCACGTCATGAATTACCTGATCGTATCCCCGCTGTAAAAATGTAGAGTAAAGTGCTGCAAACGGTATTTTTCCTTCTGCAGCCAATCCGGCGGCAAATGTAACGGCGTGCTGCTCCGCAATACCGACATCAAATGCTCGGTCGGGATAGGTGTTCATCATCGGCCACAAACTGGAGCCGCTCGGCATGGCCGGCGTTATTCCAACAATATTCTCATTATCTGCAGCCAGTTCTACCAGTGCTTCTCCAAATACATCCTGGTATTTGGGCGCCGGTTTTTTCCCGTTTCCGGCAGGCGAGAGAGATTTACCGGTGATTTTATCAAATGGACTACTCTGTGCGTGCCATTTTGTTTGCTCCCGTTCTGCTGGTGAAAACCCTTTCCCTTTTACCGTTACGATGTGGAGAATTTTTGGTCCGCTGACCGTACGTAAATCTTCAAGATGGCGACGAAGGGCATCTACATTATGCCCATCAACCGGACCGTAATATTTAAAGCCAAGCGCTTGGAAAAGTGCTCCCGGCGTAATTGCGGCAGTTACGGCACGCTCCAGTTTGGATGCCGCTTTCCGCATTTTTTCGCCGGCTCCCTTCAGATGCCCGAGTAGATCATAAATCTCATCGCGCATTTTGTTGAAGGTCTTTGTGGTAGTAATCTCGGCAAGGTACTCTTTCAATGCGCCAACATTTGGGTCGATCGACATATTGTTGTCGTTCAATACCACGAGCATATCCGATTTCAGTGCGCCGGCATTGTTCATTGCTTCAAATGCCATTCCGCCCGTCATGGCTCCATCCCCAATAACCGAAACAATTTTCTTGTCGCTGTTGCTTAAATCTCTTGCTACCGCCATTCCCAATCCGGCAGAAATCGATGTGCTGGAATGTCCTACACCAAACGCATCATATTCACTTTCCGTCCGCTTCGGAAAACCTGAAAGCCCTTTATATTTCCGATTGGTATGAAATTCCTCTCTCCGACCGGTAAGAATTTTATGGCCGTACGCCTGGTGGCCTACATCCCACAGCAGCTGATCTTTTGGGGTATTAAATGTGTAATGGAGCGCAACGGTAAGCTCAATAACTCCAAGGCTTGCACCAAAATGGCCGCCATGGACAGAAACCATATCAATAATAAATTCCCGCAGCTCATCACATACTTGTTGGAGCTGTTCCGGCTTCAATTTTTTCAGGTCATCAGGCGTGTTAATATCAGCAAGAAGGGGACCCGGGGTAGGTTTGTAATTCTCCATAGCAAAAATTCAATTAATCGGCTTTTTCGATCTCTTCGATCTTGAGCACTGCACTTTCGAGCGTTTCACTGCAGATCTGGGATAATTTTAAGCCTTTTTCATAGTATTTAACAGATTCTTCTAACGTAATCTCTTCGTTATCAAGTTTTTCGACAATAGCTTCTAATTCTTTTAAAGCCTCTTCGAAGCTTGGGCGTTCCTCGTTACTCATTTATTCTATAATTTAATTATTTGTACACCCAAGGTACGCTATCCCATAACCACCTTCAAACCCTGCTATACGTACTTATACTTGGCTTTTAATCTAACTCTGCACCATAGAATTCAGAGCTTCTTCTAATTTTCTACGATTTTGATCAAAGTGAACGGGCACAAATAATTAACAACTGTACAGCAAAACTATTACCTGATAACATCGATATTTTCTCCATCAGATATAAACTGTATTGCACCGTCAAGGCTTGTGAAATAGTTTGTTGCCCTAACCAGGTAAAGATTTTCTACCGCTTCCCTTCCCGGATGACCAAACCGATTCCGGAATGCAAGTGATGCCGCTGAAATTTCAGGCTGTACCGTTTCCACAAATTCAGTTGTGGAACTAGTTCTGCTGCCGTGATGGCCCACCTTCAAAAAATCCGTGTTTAAAAAATCACCATACATCTCTACCAATTCCGCCTCCTGTTCTCTTTCGGCGTCGCCCGTAAACAGATAAGACGTTTCCCCATACTGGAGACGAAATGTCAGTGAGTGATTATTTGGGTTTCGGTCTGGAGCTCTATCAAGCCGGGGACCGGTTACAAAAAACAGAAGTGCCGGATCTACCTCTAACATTTCACCGGCACCTACATTATGAAGCGGGATGTTTAATTCCTCGGCCATTGAAGTATATGTTTCGTAAAGCCTGGAATCGTAAGGATAGTCACTGTGATAAATCTTCTCAATTTCTACTTCTTCCATCAATACCGGCAGCCCTCCAATATGATCAGCATGTGGATGTGATAAAATAACAGCATCAAGTTTATCTATATTTTTATACTCCAGGTACGGTAGAAGAACACGCTCTCCGCTATTTCCCATCGGCGTCCATCTTCCCGTATCTACCAACAGGTTTTTGCCGGCCGGTGTTTTTATGTGAACAGCATCTCCCTGTCCCACATCCAACATGGTAATTTTTAGCTTTTGGGTTGATGGTTTTTGTATGATCGATTCTATCATGAACCCATTTATCGCCACCAACAGGCAGATCACCATTTTCCATCGCATTGCCGAAATCCGGATTGTTGCCACTACAGCTACACTAAATCCCCAAATCATATAGATGAAAATGGAGCTGTGGGTAACTGCCAGATAGCCATATTCTAACTCACCAAAATATGTTGCTACATGCTGCACCCAGTATATGGAGTACGAAACAGGAACGGACAGCACCTGAATTACAAAAGGCAGCAGACCGCCGATTAGAGAGATCATCAACCCGACGGGAACAGTTATTGCCAATAACGGAAGTACCAGTGCATTTGCAGCAGGACCCACGATGGAAAACTCTCCAAAATATTGGGTTAAAATTGGAAATAGTCCCAGCTGCACGATAAATGATATAACGATAATTGTGAGCAGGCTACCCACCCAATTAAAACGGTGCTTCTCCGGGATGATTCGTTGCGCTTCCGGCATCACCAAAAGGATTATAAAAACGGCGCTGAATGAAAGTTGGTAGCCAATCTCAAAAAGTTGTCCCGGATCGAAAAGCAGTAAAATAATTGCGGCAAGTGCCGTTACGTTAATCGAAAATCTTATTTTGTGGAATAGTTTGCCAAATGTTAGCAGCCACGCCATTAACGAAGCCCGGCTAACTGATGCGCTAAATCCCGTGAGGCCGGCATAACCAAACAGCAAGATTGTCAGTAAAAACAGTCCCGCCCATTTTCTTTTTTTACTTGCCCATAACCACGGAATTATGAGCCAAAATGGTGCCACTACAAATCCTACATGAAGGCCCGAAACAGCCATAATATGGGATAATCCCGCTCGTGAAAATGCATTTCGTTCGTCTTGTGTTAACTCCTCTTTGTATCCCAAAAAGAGGGCCTTTGCAAACGGGGCCGACCGTTCATCAAAAAACTCATCGATATTGGATTGCACATATTCCCGGATCGGTTCCCAGCCAAATTTTGCTTTTCTTTCGGCTTGATGAACGTCGATCAACTCCCCGTGGGCATATATCGATCGGCTTTTCAGCCACTCCCCATAGTCAAACTCATGTGGATTTCTTTTCTCCGGAAAGGAGTAAAGCCTTACTTCCGCATGAATGCGATTGCCCGGCAAAATTTCATTATTACTCTCTTCATCTCCATAGAGTCTCATTTTTATCTGCTCTTGCCATTTTACATCGCTGGGCAGATTTATGAGTTTTGTTTCTACTTCATAAACCTCTCTCCCGCTTTGGCTCCATCCGTTCTGTATAACATCTGCCTTTATATCTATATTTTCCCACTCAAACAGTTGAATAGGATTAGCCCTTATTTCAGAATCTCTTTGCACATGATGTTGCAGACTGTACCAAAATGCTCCGCTAAAAAATATGATTAGACAGTAGCAAATTATGGCGATATAAGAACCAAAAAGCAGATTTCTTCGTTTTTGAATCAACTCACCGGCTATCCAAAACAGTACGACTAAACCGGTTCCTATCAGCGAAAATTGAAGCGTAACAGTTTCTAAAAGATGTGCTATTGCTATACCTGTGGCGAAAAGTACCAGCAAGCGAAGTGCGGGATAAGCCGCAAACGGAAATTGGTATGAATTTTGATCTCCCATCTACTGTATGAACCTGCAGAAGCAGA
>SKWF01000178.1 GCA_007129085.1 Balneolaceae bacterium
ATTCCCATTCTGCGAAAACAGGGCGATGAGCTTACGGTAATGCAGGTGCACGGTAAACTGAATAAACACGGAGCCCGGGTATTTAGCAATTCTGATCATCGCAGCCACTCTATTACCCGTTATCTGCTTAAAGCTGCGTATCGTTGTTATGTTTTACAAAGCGCGATGCCAAACCTGTCATTCCGGTCAGAATTCTTTATGCCAAATGCACAGTTTAAATCTGAAGTGGATGACCTGTTTCAACAGGCGGTGGGGCGGGAGTCGATTCCGGATTTGTGCGTTCAACAACTCGCAGAACTATTTCCGGGGGTGGATGGTACAGAGTCAGTTTATGGGGTGATGAATAATTTGCCACCATCACACGTGCATAGAAAATTTTCTAACGGAACAGTAGGTGATGCCTCTAGCCTGTTGCTGAAACAATTAGATACATCGAGAGAAGAGTGGGTGCCGGGCATTCATGATGGATGTAAATATTGCCAGTTCAGAATGGGCGGAGATCAAAATAGGAAAGGTTGTTGGGAAAAATTTTATCCTGCTGATAATTTGAAGCACGGAGATAACCACACGTACGAACTGATTGGCCATACACCGGATATTAGCAGACCTACAGAGAATTATTTTCAAGAGAATATTGAGCTGCCTGCCGGGCTTGAGAGTCTTGAAAAAATTAAATCATTGCCGGGGAATATAATATCCATTCAGCAGCGCAGAGCTCTTCAGCTACTAAAAGTGAAAGGCCACAAAACTCCGCTACTGTGGGGGAAACCGTTGCTGAAAAAAGTTCAGAATTTAAAATATCCGCTGCACTTTATAGATTTTGAAGCGGCTACAACTCCTGTGCCAATGGCGAAAGGGCGGGGTGCTTATGACCCCATTTTATTCCAGTTTTCGTGCCATACGCTATTTAAAAACGGAAAAATTACTCATACTGAGTGGCTGGATGAGGACGATTCGAGCTATCCGCACGCCTCTTTTATTGAGGCCATATGTTCAATCCCCAAATCAGAGAAAGGGACCTTCGTGCAATTTTCACCGTTTGAGCGGCAAACTTTTTACAGGCTTCTTAGAGAGATTGAAGCACACGATGTCACGACTGATCAAACCAGGAAGAAATTCAGATCACTGATTACCGGTGACCTGAATGGCGGAAGCAATCGATTTTTCGATATAAGCAAACTTGTAAGGGATGGATATTATAACCGATTTATGGATCGCGGGTTAACGCTTAAAGAGTCACTGGTAAATATTTTAAAAGTCTCGAAAAGGTTGGGGTTAGAGGTCCCATCAAGCGTAAAACTACACGATAAGGAGTTTGATTTAAGTCGATTATCGGGAAATGGAATAATTGTGAACCCGTATAAAGAGCTTTCCGATGGTGATGTGAATATTGGAGATGGTGCAGTTGCAATGAATGCCTATCTCTCCTATAAATCCGGTTTAATTTCTGAAGAAGACAGGAAATTAATTCCTGTTTTACTAAAACGTTATTGCGCACTAGACTCCTATTCACTCTATATTATATTCAGTCATTTTTTAGAGCTGTTCAGAGAGTTTACAGAATCGGGTGAAATACTATTGATGAATGAAATCGATTCTGAATAAGAGCGCACGAAATGCTAAATTTATACAGAACCAAATCGGAGACGTTATGATTAAAAAATACTTACCACACTCAATACTTATTTTAGCAGTAATGCTGGTTGTATCAGCATGCGCTGTGCAGACGAATCCTGTTACCGGACAGACACGCCTTTTGGCATACTCCTGGGATCAAGAGATTCAAATAGGACAGGAAGTTGATGAAGAAATAATCGCACAATTTGGCCTATATGAAGACGAAGAGGTTGAATCTTACATTATTGAATTGGGCGAAAAAGTTCTGGCTGAAAGCCACATGAGAAGAGAGGATACGGATCAGCAGTTTCGTGAGACTGAGTTTTATTTCCGGGTATTAGACAGCCCTGTTGTAAATGCATTTGCATTGCCCGGAGGATACATTTATGTAACGCGTGGCTTGATGGTACACCTGAATAATGAAGCTCAGCTTGCTGTTGTGCTGGGGCACGAAATCGGCCACGTTGCGGCGCGGCACGCCTCGCAAAGGGCACTTCAGCAGCAGTTGGGACAGATAGCAGTATTGGGCGGAGCTATTTTAGGACAAGAGCTATTAGGACTCCCCGGTGAAAGTATCATGAATTTGAGTAGCCAGGCTGCGCAGTTACTGTTTTTAAGTTATGGGCGTGATGCAGAAAGAGAATCGGATCAGCTGGGCGTGGAATATGCTGCCAAGAATAACTATGCAGCGGCTGAGGGAGCGGAGTTTTTTACAAGTCTGAAGCGTCTATCTGAAAGATCGGGGCAATCCATTCCGTCCATGCTCTCCACTCACCCCGATCCCGGAGAGCGTGAGAGGCGAATTCCTGAACTTGCTGAACGATGGAGTGAGGAAGGATATGAGCAGACTATTCTCAATGCAGAAAAGTATAATGAGATGATTGACGGTATGATGTATGGTGAAAATCCAAGAGAAGGGTTCGTTGATAATGAAAATTTTGTACATCCCGACCTGGAATTTCAATTTCCGGTTCCATCAAACTGGCAGCTGATCAATCAACCAGATCAGGTTGTAATGGTAAGTTCATCAGAAGATGCAGTAATGATATTTCGGATTGATGGGCAGTCACAATCAGCGCAAGGTTCTATTGAAAGATTTGTAGAGCAAGAAGGAATTACTGTAAATAGTGACGAGGCTACCGTGAGTGGAGATCAGTATGATGGTTACCGAGCTGATGTAACCATCGAACAGGAAGAGGGAAATTTACGGGCTATCATCTCTGCTATAGAATTCCAGGATCGGGTCTATAGATTCATCAACTATACAGGCGTAAACAATTTTGATAGCTATGAATCTGTGTTCACGGAGGTCCCCGAGCAATTTAACCGGCTTACGGATGAGCAGATTTTAAATATACAGCCTGTAAGAATTGAGATTGTCACCGCCGATCGGACAGATACATTTAGAAATTTACTACCATCGTCCTTACCGATGGATATTGATGAAGAAGAGTTGGCTATAATTAACCAGGTAGAACTGGATGAGGAAATAGAAGCTGGAACCACACTAAAAATACCGGTACAATAATTTATGATTGAACGTTATTCGCGAGAAGAAATGACCAATATTTGGTCGGAAGAGAACCAATTTCAAGCCTGGCTTGATGTAGAACTTGCCGCCTGTAAAGCTTGGAGTAAAATCGGTAAAATTCCGGCTGAAGATGTTGACAAGCTTTATGATAACGCGAGCTTTTCGGTTGACCGAATCCATGAAATAGAGAAAAAGACCCGGCATGATGTAGTGGCATTTACCCGGTCTGTTTCGGAGAGTCTGGGTGATGAAAAAAAGTGGGTGCATTATGGATTGACCTCTACTGATGTAGTTGACACTGCAAACGGCTACAGGATTAAGCAGGCTAACGAAATTCTGCGCAAAGGCCTCCATAGATTTTTAAACGCCCTGGGCGAAAAAGCGCGTGAGCACAAATTCACCGTCATGATGGGCAGAACCCATGGCGTACACGCCGAGCCAACCACATTCGGCCTTAAGTGTGCGCTTTGGTACGCTGAAATGGAAAGAAATATAGAGCGATTTGAACGAGCAGCTGATGATGTGGAGTTTGGAAAGCTTTCCGGTGCTGTAGGTACGTTTGCAAATATTCCCATGGAGGTAGAAACCTATACATGCGAGGAGCTGGGTATTAAACCGGCTCCTATTTCTACCCAAACGCTGCAACGAGATCGCCACGCGTACTATATGGCTACATTGGCGGTAATTGGTAGTACGATGGAAAAAATTGCCGTGGAAATTCGCCATTTGCAGCGGACGGAACTTCGGGAGGCGGAGGAGTTTTTCCGAAAAGGTCAGAAGGGATCTTCTGCGATGCCGCATAAACGAAACCCGGTCAGCTCGGAAAATATAACGGGATGTTCCAGGGTATTGCGGGGATATATGATGTCGGCTTACGAAAATATTCCGCTGTGGCACGAACGGGATATTTCCCACTCATCTGTTGAGCGGATTATTATTCCCGATGCCACCATTCTGCTCGATTATATGCTCAATCGTTTTTCAGGTGTTATTGAAAAATTGATGGTATATCCCGACAATATGAAGTTGAACATGGAAAAAACGCACGGGTTGGTTTTTTCTCAACGTCTTCTTTTAATGCTCATTGATAAAGGAGTATCCAGGGAAGTTGCCTACGATACGGTGCAGCCATTAGCTATGAAAGCCTGGGAGGAGCACACAGAATTTCGCCCACTGGTTGAGGCAGATGAGACAATCCGGGAAAATCTATCGGAAAAAGAGATCGACAGTGCTTTCGACTTGAATCATCACACAAGACGCGTGGATAAGATTTTTGATCGTGTTGGGCTTTCCTGATTCGATTTTAAAGTCTGTTAGGACCTGATGAATGGTGCTATAAATTATTTTGCAAAGGGGTGACATTAAGTTGTCACCCCTTTCTTTTATCATACCTGTGAAGATTAATTAAACCACAGAAAAATGATGAATACAGCACTAAAAACCGCCCGAAAATTCAATCCTGAACCTGTACTCCGATCAATATTAAAAGATGCAGCGCTTGAACATCAAAAAACAGAAGAGATGTTCCGCATGTTGGGATGGGCTGATCTGCCTCAAGAACTCAAGCTGGAAATCAAAGACGATGTGAAAGGATATATCGATGAGCTGGAAGGAAAGTACGCTTCCATCTGCCCATTTATTCAACGCCGGCGCGAAAGTGTAGATTTCTGGGTAAACAGCTATAAAGATGGAGTCTGCTCACTGGGTACAGCGCTCGATACATTGCGGCAAAACGTGATTCGATAAATTATCGCGATTTGGGGTGAAGAAGTGGCTGATGTTTTCTTATCTTATAAAAATTGCAATAAAAGGAAATATTTTCATGTCAAACTCTTCTCCGTTCGATCGAATTACCCGCCAAGGCTTAACGTACGATGATGTACTGCTTGTTCCCAATCATTCAAAAGTACTCCCGCGCGAAACAGATCTTTCAGTAGATTTAACCCCTTCACTCTCGCTTAATATTCCAATACTAAGCGCGGCAATGGATACGGTGTCGGAATATCGAATGGCGATTGCGTTAGCACGCGAAGGAGGGATGGCCATTCTACACAAAAATATGTCCATCGAGGATCATGCTGAGCATGTTCGGTTGGTAAAGCGAAGTGAAAGCGGAATGATTGTGGATCCGGTAACACTACCGAAAGACGCTACAGTTAAAGATGCCCGCGCGCTGATGAGAAAGCACAAGATTGGCGGAATCCCAATTGTGAAGAGTGGAAATATATTGATTGGCATAGTGACAAATCGAGATCTCAGGTTTGAGCACTACGTTGATAAAAAGCTCGGTGAGATTATGACGAGCGAAAACCTGATTACTGCAAAGCAGGGAACAGACTTAGAGCAGGCTGAGAAAATTTTGCAAGAGTATAAAGTTGAAAAGCTTCCAATTGTTGATGATCAGAACAAATTGGTTGGGCTGATTACGTTCAAGGATATTGAGAAGAAGATGAATTTCCCCAATGCAAGTAAGGATAGTATGGGAAGATTACGCGTGGGCGCGGCAGTTGGTGTAACGCCCGATACCATGGATCGCGTGGATGCACTTGTGGATTCCGGTGTAGATCTTGTTACCGTTGATACTGCGCACGGCCATTCTGAAGGTGTGCTAAACATGATTAGAACCATCAAGTCCAGCTATAAGGATCTAAATCTTGTAGGTGGAAATATCGCCACGAAAAGTGCGGCTGAAGCACTCGTGGAGGCCGGGGCAGATATCGTAAAAGTAGGTGTTGGACCGGGATCTATCTGTACAACACGTGTTGTAACCGGCGTGGGTGTTCCTCAACTTTCTGCGGTGATGGAGGTTGCTGAATTTACCCGAAAAAACAACATTGGTTTGATTGCGGATGGCGGGATTAAGCAGACCGGTGATATTCCAAAAGCAATTGCCGGCGGAGCCGATGTTGTGATGATGGGATCAATGTTCGCCGGGGTAGATGAAAGCCCGGGAGAGACCATTATTTACGAATCAAGAAAGTACAAATCGTATCGTGGTATGGGTAGTTTAAGTGCAATGGATAAAGGGTCGAAAGATAGATATTTCCAGGATGTTGAAGACGATCTGAATAAACTTGTACCTGAGGGGATTGAGGGGAGAGTTCCTTATAAAGGATATCTGAGCGAAGTCGTCCATCAAATGAATGGTGGAATACAGGCTGCTATGGGATATTGTGGTGCTCCAACAATTCGGGAACTTCAAAAAGCGGAATTTGTACAGATATCTGCGGCTAGTTACAAAGAAAGTCATCCGCACTCCGTACAGATTACCAAAGAGGCACCAAACTATTCTGTTTAATACATTTTGTTTGTAACAGCTCGCATAACTTTAACTCTATCTTTATAACGTGTAGGAATTCAGTCAAATATGATAGATTTTAAGGGCGAATTTCTACCATTTATAATTACTGTATGTGGGATTTTATAAAGAAAATATTTTCGGAACGGGAAGGGGATGTTACCGTAGTTGTTCTGGATGATCAAAATCCGGATGGATCGAGTTCCTTTAAGCTGGCCGCACTAGACATTGTTAAAGTTGTGGTGTTGGTATTTGTTGTCTCTGTGGCAATTACTACCGTTATGTTTTTTGCAACTCCGCTCGGCTCACTTTATCAACAACAGCAGGATCAGAATCTCAGGGGAGAAGTTATTGATATCAGCGAAAGAGTGATGTCACTGCAGGATTCTTTAGAGGCCCGGGATACTCAGCTTCGGGATATGAAAGAGGTGCTGCGAACGGTGCCGGATACAACGTTTCCGGTTGAGTTAACTGCCGAGTATGCTGAACGATCGACCCGGGGTGGTGGCAGAAATTTCAACGATCAGTCTGTTTACGCTTTTGATATGCTATCCCAAAATGAAATTATTTTTTCAAGCAGGCTCGACCGCTCGCCCGACTTTCCGTCAAGTTTTCCAATTAGAGGGACTATGAGTCAGGCGTACGATACAGATAAAGGTCATTATGGGTTAGATATTGCTGCACAACCCGGTACAGAGTTTCAGGCACTGGCTGATGGCGTGGTGATGCATACCGATTGGACAATTAACTATGGATATGTTATATATTTGCAGCATTCGGATGGAATTATTACCGTGTATAAGCACGGTTCCAAAGTGCTAAAAGAACAGGGCGATTTTGTTTTGAAAGGAGATATTCTGGGCAGCGTGGATGACAGTGGCGTGTTAAGCAGTGGCTCACATCTGCACCTGGAAATTTGGAAAAACGGAGTGCCCCAAGACCCAATGATGTATTTAATCAACTAATTAACACTATGTTTAACAAAGAGGATAAAAAAAACGTGAACGGATCATCCCCACAATCACCCGCTATCAATATGATAAGCGAGGGCTCAAAACTAAAAGGAACTATTAACTCCCAAAATGATATTCGAATTGCCGGTAAAGCGGAAGGCGAAATCATTTCAAAGGGTAAACTAATTGTTACATCTTCCGGTGTAGTAGATGGAGATGCAAAAGTTGCGGATGCTGATGTAGCAGGAAAAGTTGAAGGAGAATTACGAGTAACAAATAAATTGACACTCCGTAAATCTGCCGTTATTGACGGAAACGTTCATACAAAAACTTTAATCATAGAAGAGGGTGCTCAACTGAATGGCTCTTGCCGTATGGGAGACGATTCAAGAAACCTCTCTAACTCTTCCGACTCAGATTATGCAAAAGCCACAAAGGTAAAGTCAAGCAAGGAAAAATCTGAGTAATCTGTTTGGTGATAACGAAGACCGGGAGTATTTAAAATATCTTTCCCTCGGGTTTGAGATAGCTGTAGGTCTTAGTGCACCAATTATGATTGGGTTTTGGATTGATACTACAAGAGATACCATACCCTGGTTTACCCTGGCCGGGGTACTTGTCGGAATTCTTGCCATGGCCGCGACAATTATCAGGATTGCCAGAAATTTAAATCAAGGCGATAAATGAGCTACGAAAATATGGGGAGTCGATTAAAATTTATCGGGGGAGCTGCCGCCGGATTAATTTTATTTCTTTTCTTAATAGTGGCTCTGTTTTTGCCAGATGGCACCGGTTTAAGCTGGGGTGTTGGCTATCTGCTAGGAGTTGCAACAATTGCACTTCATTTGATACTCACACTATTGGTAAAAAACATTAATGATGAAGCATTTTTTAGGTTCTATTTTCTGGGGATGGTACTACGTTTTGTGCTTGTATTGGTGCTTTATGTAGCAATCATAATTTCTGGAAAATTTGATCAAATTATCTTTACTGTTAGTTTTATAATTTCTTATCTTTTCCATTCTGTGATCGAAATTATTTTAATCAATAAAAAACTAACTAACCGCACGAGATAACAGACGAAATGGGTCAAGTGTTGCGCCGAGTAATTACCACAATTCTTTTCTTATTGGTGCTAAATCCAGTATCGGTTGCCGCTGATGCTTCCGGGGATAATGAAGAGCCTGTTATTGATGTAATGGGCAAGGTTGTAGATCACGATTACCTGGAGTTGGTTGGTGGCGCTAAAGTGTATCTGCCGCGAATCTTTATGGTAGATGGTGATTGGTATTTTTTTGTAAATACACAATCCGCTGTTGACTCCGGTGAGTTTGAAATGCAAGAAAGTGCATTGGTTCGTGCGGATGGCGAATCGATCTCTTTGGATATGTCGATCACTTCTCACCTAATGTATGTTTGGTTTGGAATGTTGTTGACGCTATTTATCACATTTTGGGCAGCATCAAAATATAAGAAAGGTGTGGGCGCAGAAACTGAGCCGAAAGGCATCAGTCAAAACTTGTTTGAGGTGTTTTTTGTATTTATCAGGGACGATATTGCTAAAGAGTATATCCCCGGTGATAAACACAAAAAATTCGTTAACTATCTGTTCTCAGTATTTCTGGCGATATCCTTTATGAATCTGTTTGGATTATTGCCATGGGGAGTAGCCACTACGGCAGATTTAACTGTAACGGCTACTTTGGCTGCAATTACATTTTTTATCACGCAGTGGAATGGATCGAAAGATCACTGGCAGCACGTCTTTATGTTTCCGGGAGTTCATCCCGCGATGCGCATAATTTTAACACCGGTTGAAATTCTCGGGCTGTTTACCAAGCCGTTTGCGTTGGCGATACGTCTTTTTGCAAATATGCTGTCTGGCAAGATCATGATTGTATGTATTCTTGGTTTGATCTTTATTTTCACCGACATTTTCGGCCCGGCAGTAGGGTTGTCCTCCAGTGTTTTCTGGGTAGGGTTAACGGCTCTGTTATACATTCTTAAAGCATTTATTGCGCTGTTACAGGCGTATATATTTACACTGCTATCCGCTGTATTTATCGGCATGGCAGTAGAAGAGCATCATCACGAACATGAAAGCGAAAGCAGTGTTGCTACCGCAACAGATGTTCAGGTTTAATTACAACTAACAACAAACAAACAAGGTATACATTATGGGATTCTTAGCAGCAGGACTTGGAGCTGGAATTATCGCAATTGGAGCAGGTATTGGAATCGGAATGATTGGTAAAAGTGCTGTAGAAAGCATTGCCCGTCAGCCGGAAGCTTCCGGAGATATTCGAGGCGCCATGATTTTGACAGCTGCATTTATTGAGGGTGTTGCTCTCTTTGGTGCTATTGTCTGTGCTCTATTGGCATTAAATATTACTGTATAAATAACTACAAGGTATGTTCACGATAGCAAGCGGGGTAAGTATTTTTACTTTCGGCATTCTCTCTTTTAATACAGGTTTTGCAATATGGGTTCTAATATCCATGATTGTATTCCTCTATTTAATGGGGAAGTATGCAGTGCCACATATTGTAAAGGCACTGGATAATAGAGAAGAGCAGATCAAAAACTCTTTGGAAGCTGCAGATAAAGCGTTAGCAAAAGCTGAGCAGATTTCTAAGGATAATAAAAAAGCTCTGAAGGATGCTGAAATACAGGCGCAAAAAATCCGTAAGGATGCGCTTGATGATGCCGAAGTACTCAGGGCTAAAAAGATTGAAAATGCCAAAAAGGAAGCAAATAAAATTGTCAACGATGCAAAAGCGACGATCGAGCAGGAAAAAAAGAGCGCTCTTGTTGAATTGAGAAATGAAGTTTCTGAACTGGCAATTAAATCCGCTTCGCTTATTATCAATCAAGAGCTTGATGAGAAGAAAAATCAGAAGCTCGTGGATGATTTTATAAAAGATCTCTCTAAGAACTAAGGTGTAAACGGATGATCTCAAAAGCTGCACGGCGTTACGCAAGCGCTTATTTACAAACAGTATTGGAGCTTGATAAGCTTGAGGACGCAAAGAAGGATATGGAGTTAATTCATTCCGTAATTGCTAATTCAAGAGATCTGCAGCTCTTTTTGAAAAGCCCAATCGTTAGAAGTGATAAAAAAATGTCTGCACTGACAGAAATTTTTGAGTCACAAGTTGGCGATGAGGCAATGCATTTAATTACACTTTTAGTTAAAAAGAAAAGAGAAGCTCTTTTACAGCCGATCAGTAAAGGAGTTTTAAACCTTTATAATATTGAAAAAAATATTATTGAGGTAGATGTTAAAACTGCCTACAACCTGACGAAAAATCAGGAAAAAACACTTTTGCAATCCCTGGAGAAAAGAACCGGCAAAAATGTCAAAATGGATCTGCGGGTTGATGCAAGTATTCTCGGTGGAGTAGTAATAAAAATTGATGACACTGTGATTGACGACAGTGTTAAACACAAAATTAGTCAGCTCAAAAATCAGTTTGCAGCGAACGCTGTAAGTTAAAATCGAAGGAAATTTATGAGTCAAGTCAGACCTGACGAAGTATCAGCTATTTTACGAAAACAACTTTCCGGCTTCGATGGAGAAGCGGAAGAATATGATATGGGAACCGTACTCGAAGTGGGTGACGGTATTGCACGTGTGCATGGTTTATCGAAAGTGCAGGCCGGTGAACTTGTGGAATTGCCCGATTCTATTGATGATCAGGGCAACCCAATTCGCGGTATGGTATTAAACCTCGAGGAGGATAATGCAGGTATTGTGCTCTTCGGATCCTCAACATCTGTTCAGGAAGGCCATACCGTAAAGCGTACCCAAAAAATTGCTTCACTAAATGTTGGTGAAAATGTACTGGGTCGTGTAATCGATCCCTTGGGACGGCCGCTTGATGGAAAAGGAGCAATATCAGGAGATACTATAAATGTACCACTCGAAAGAAAGGCCCCCGGAGTAATTTACCGACAGCCTGTTGACGAGCCGCTTCAAACAGGAATTAAAGCGATTGACTCGTTGATTCCAATTGGCCGTGGACAGCGTGAGCTGATTATTGGTGACCGCCAGACAGGTAAAACTGCTGTAGCGGTTGATACGATCATCAACCAGAAACAGACACAAAATACCGATAAGCCGGTATTTTGCATTTATGTAGCGGTGGGTCAGAAAGGATCAACGGTTGCACAAATTGTAAAGACTCTTGAAGAAAATGGAGCGATGGATTACACCTGTGTGGTTTCTGCTCCCGCAAGTTCTTCTGCGCCGATGCGATATATTGCACCTTTCGCCGGAGCGGCAATTGGCGAGTATTTTCGTGATACTGGTCGCCACGCACTGGTTATTTATGATGATCTCTCCAAGCAGGCAGTTGCATATCGAGAGTTGTCGCTTCTGCTAAAACGACCACCGGGCCGTGAAGCATACCCGGGAGATGTTTTCTACCTCCACAGTCGTCTGCTCGAGAGAGCCGCAAAGATTATTGATAGTGATGAAGTTGCCGGAAAAATGAACAATATTCCGGAAGAGCTGAAGCCGAAAGTGAAAGGGGGCGGATCGCTGACAGCACTGCCTGTTATTGAAACCCAGGCGGGTGACGTATCAGCATATATCCCGACCAACGTAATTTCAATTACCGATGGTCAGATTTTCCTCGATACAGACCTCTTTAACTCCGGTATTCGCCCGGCGATTGATGTGGGTATTTCCGTATCTCGTGTAGGTGGATCTGCGCAGGTTAAATCGATGAAGAAACTGTCGGGTACACTCAAGCTCGATCTTGCTCAGTACCGCGAACTCGAGGCATTTGCCAAGTTTGGTTCAGACCTTGATCCAACCACCCAGCGACAGCTGAAACGTGGTGAGCGTACCGTAGAACTTATGAAGCAGGGTGAGTACAAACCACTTCCTGTTGAGCATCAGATTGCGCTGTTGAAAATTAACAATGCAGGCTTGCTTGATGATCTCCCGGTGGAAAAAATTGGTGATTTTGAAGAGATGTATCTCGAAACAATTGGAGCCAAATTTAGCGATGAGTTGGATAACCTCGCAAAATCAGGTGTTCTTGATGATACACTCGGCGATCAACTTGTTGAGACAGCAAAAAGCACAATCGATCAAATTTTAGCCACGAGTGAGGCGTAATTAATGGCAAATCTGCGGGACATACGGAACCGGATTTCATCTGTTAACAATACGCAGCAGATAACCAAAGCCATGAAAATGGTGGCTGCGGCAAAACTGCGTAAAGCACAGCAGCGAATGACCTCAAACAGGCCGTTTGCAGCCAAGATGAAGGAAGTAGTAGCCCGACTGGTTTCTGCCACTGATGGCGAAAACGAACTGCTTAGAAAACCGGAATCGGTTGAAAAAGTGTTGGTGATTGCGGTTGGATCAGACAAAGGTCTCTGTGGTGGGTTTAACAATAATCTTTTCAAAGTTGTTGAAAGTAACCTGAAAGAGAATTACCAAAGCTACATTGATAATGATAATCTAGATATCATCACAATTGGTAAAAAATCCGGTGCATATTTTGCCAAGCGTGAATACTCTATACACGAACGACACCCGGGATTTTTTGACAGTCTCAATTACGAAGATACTGCATCCATCATGCATGACGTTATGGGTGCTTTTAAAAACGAAGAGTACGATCGGGTTTATATTGCATATAACGAGTTTAAAACCGTTATCGCTCAAAACCGGATTGTTGAACAGGTACTTCCCATCGACGTGGATTCCCTCATAAAAGAAGATGAAAATGAGGATGAAACATCGGCAATAACTGATTATATTTACGAGCCGAGTACAAAGCTGATTCTTGATGAGCTTTTGCCGATCTACCTGATTAGTCAGTTGTGGCAAGCGGTACTGGAATCAAATGCATCTGAACAGGGTGCACGAATGGCCGCAATGGATAATGCCACAGAAAACGCAAAAGAACTTGAACAAGAGTTGAGACTGAAGTATAATCAGGCTCGACAAAGTGCAATTACAACAGAAATTTCTGAGATTGTATCGGGTGCTCAAGCTCTCGAAGAGGGTTAAACTAACTTTCAGTTGTGATTGTCCTCGCACAGAAATTTGGTTCAGATCTATAGATTTTAATTTGAACCGTTTGACATAATGATTTTAGAAGTACTTAAACTATAAATTGATACTAATTATCAATTTGGAGGGATGGCAGAGTGGTCGAATGCGGCGGTCTTGAAAACCGTTGAGGCCTTATGGTCTCCGGGGGTTCGAATCCCTCTCCCTCCGCACAACTACGAAAAAAGCCCCAAAAATTATTTTGGGGCTTTTTTTATTAAATAAAGTTTCTATCTATACGTTGGGAGCTCTTACAGTTACTCACTTTATTCTATCATCGAAGATGAAACACATTTTATTATTTTTCCTTCTTTCTCTATCACTCATCTATTTCCCAATGGCTGTAGATGCCCAAGATACACTCAGGATCGATCTGTCTGAATTTATTGAGATGGGCATGGAGAAATCCGGACAGGCGGCGTATGAACGTGCTGAAATTAATTTGGCAGAAAACCGAGCCGAATCGGCAAGAGGCCAGAGATTTTTACCAAGTATTCAGCTTAATACTCAGCACGGAGTTATTCCGGGAGTAACAAGTGATACTGATCTTCCTCGTAATGAATTTTATCTTGATCCAAATTTGAGTAATGACTGGGAAGACTGGGCCGTGTTTACACGCGCAGAATTAAGTGCTGTTCAGCCAATTTATACCTGGGGCGCGATCGACAATGCCATATCTGCTGCGGAATCGGCTGTTCGTGCGTCTGAGTTTGAGTATGAGGCAAAAGAGGCTGAGATTATGTATCAGTATTATGAGCTTTACTACAGCTATCTGCTTGCTAAAGAGATGTCGAGGCTGCTGGATGATGCGCAAAGTCAGCTGAATCAAATTGAAAGGCAAATCCGCCAGATGCAGGAAGATGGCGATCCAGATCTGAAAGAAGCAGACATCTTTAAATTTGAAATTTTTGAAGCTGAATTCCAGGTGCAGAAGGTAGAGGTTGAACAGAGTCTCCGTTTTGTAGAACGAGTTTGGAGTAGAGCGTTGAATGCCGGAGATGGAGTGGTATATATGCCGGCAGAGAGTTTTCTGGATCCAGTACCATTTGAGCTGCAAGACTATGAATATTACGAAGAACAGGCTATGCAAACGCGGCCGGAATTGCGGGGTGTTGAATCTGGTATAGAAGCTGTAGAGAGATCCGTTGAGGCAACTCGTGCCCAATATTTACCCTCTCTGTTTTTGGGAATTACCGGTAGTTATGCAAATACCCCAAACCGTCCTCGCCAATCGAATCCATTTATTATTAATAGCACGAACTACGCATCTGCTGCAGTTGGTATAAGCATTCGCCAGAATCTTAATTTTTCCGGTACAAAACGGAGCGTGGAACGCGCACAAATTGAGCATCGTCGGATGCATGATCTTAAAGACGCCTTGAGTGATGGAGTAGTGCTGGATCTGAATGAAAAGTATCGTGAAGCGGTCATTGCCGAAACAAAGCTGCATCAAACCGAAAAAGCCCTCACTACAGCAAGGAACTGGGTTCGCCACGAGCAATTAAATTACGATATTGGATTTGGCGATGTTGAAGATTTAACCGACGCGATACGCCAAGAGTTAGAAACACGACTGGAGTTGAAACAAAATGTGTTCGATTTGAATAAAAGAGTAGCAGAGCTTTACAAATCATCAGGAATGCCGATCTTGCAGTTATCTGTTAATTAAGAAATCAACATTATGAAAAAACTATTAATAACAGCCATCATTTTACTTCTGTCAACCACTGGGGTACTTTTTGCTCAAAATGGCGAACAGGAGATCAGGGATATGCTGGATCAGCGAGATGCTCAAATTAAAGAGCTGTTGGGACCGCGAGGAACGGATTACACCCAGCAGCAGCGCGATGAGTTGAAGGATATCATCAACGATGTCATCGACTACCGTGAGATGGCTCAGCACGCACTCGGTAATAAGTACAACGAAATTTCCGAAGAAGAGCGCGAGGAGTTTGTTGATCTGTTTTCAAGAATTATTCGGGATAACTCCCTAAACCGTTTGGATATCTACCGGGCGGACGTGGTGTATAACGACATCAGCGTAACCAACGGAAATGCACACGTGAAAACTACGGCACAGATCGAAAATGTACGCACTCCGGTTGAATACGAGATGAAAAGAAAAGATGGTGAGTGGGTTGTTGTAGATCTGATTATTGATGAAGTTTCAACGGGCGACTCTTATAATCGCCAGTTTCAAAGTATTATTCGTCAGCGTGGGTTTGATGCTCTGCTGAATAACTTACGCCGCCGGGCAGAACGGGCATAAATTTAACTTGTTGGTATGGGGGATTACTTTTCGGGGAATAAACAGGGGGAAGAAGGCTATGTCTACAATACGTATGGCAAAATAAAATACCTGAAGCACGCCGTAGCCAGCGTAACCACCCTTCGCCGGTATGATAAAAAACGCCCCGTTGCTATTTTTTGCTCTGATGAGCACGCAGATCTTTTGAAACAGGAGCCGCTGGACGGACTGTTTACGCACATCTTTCATCTGCCCGAAGAGAATCGATCAATCACCGGCTTTAAGCATAATATTGACCGGTTTATGCCATTCGAAAAAAATATTTATATCGACAGTGACATCGTTTGGTGTAAAAAAACAGATCAATTGTGGAAGGCGTTTTCACCATACGATTTTACGATTACCGGCAATCAATCTGCGGATAATTTTTTCGGCGGCCCGAAAGGGATAGGGATCATCCGTGATATTCTGCTGCGCCGCCGAAATCGGACGCTTAAGCGGTTCGGTCTCACCTACCTGCCTCGTGTACAGTCCGGAGTAATATACGCCCGTGATTATGAAACCACGAAGAATGTATGCGACCAAGCCAAGGCTTTCCTGGATAAGAAGCATCGCACTCATTTTCGGCATAGGTCAGAGGAGGCAGGAAGGAGCGAGGAGTCGTGCGAATGGAGCCTGGCGATGGCCATGGCGGAGTTGAAAATCAAGGTATATCCCTGGTTCAATGGTCATGAAAGCCCTCAG
>SKWF01000087.1 GCA_007129085.1 Balneolaceae bacterium
CCAAATGCACCAAACAGTACATTTATAAGTGATCGGTTCATCGCCTTACACATAACATTTGTTAAAATCAGTCCGGCGGCACCAACAAGTGCACCACTGATAATCAACAGGTTGTTGTCGAGCACAAAACCGGCCATGGCTGCGGCAATACCGGAGTAGGAGTTTAGCAGTGAGATAACCACAGGCATATCTGCACCACCAATAGGAAGTACAGTAAGAACACCGATTAAAAGAGCGAGGCTAAAGAGGCTCCAGAATATAACCTGGGAACCGGGATCCACGGTGAACCAGCCAACAAGGCCGAGCGCAATAACTGTTAAAAGCAGATTAAAATAGTTCTGTCCGGGAAAGGCGATCGGTCTGCCACTGATAAATCCCTTTAGTTTACCGAATGCGATAAAACTACCGGTGAATGTGATGGAGCCGATGAGGATACTGAGCCCGGTTGTGATGAGTCCATCTGTGGGGATGAGGGTCGGATCAACCCGTGCAAATTCTCCCCATGCCACGAGGGCAGATGCACCACCACCAAACCCGTTAAAAACGGCTACCATCTCAGGCATTGCGGTCATTTGTACTTTTTTGGCCGCAATAATTCCTATCAATCCGCCTAAAATGACGCCGGCTACGATAAACTCAAAACTGATGATTTCTTGGTCGAACAGCGTAACGGCAACTCCCATAAACATACCGAAGGAGGCGAGCTGATTTCCGGAGCGTGCGGTGGCTGGAGAGCCGAGTCGCTTAATCCCGACAATGAAAAACCCGGTGGCAACCAGGTAAATGAGTTGAATAATGTTGGGGAGAAATCCCTGGATGGCTTCAGGTAAAAACTGGCTCATTTGTTATCCTCCTTTTTCTTAAACATTTCGAGCATCCGATCGGTAACCATAAAGCCGCCCACAACATTGATCGTGGCAAAAACAATTGCTGCAAAGCCGATCCACTGGGCATAAATCGATTCGGATCCACCCGCGATAATCAAGGCGCCAATCAGCGTAATTCCCGAAATGGCGTTTGCCCCCGACATCAACGGGGTATGCAGCGTAGGAGGTACTTTAGAAATCAGCTCGAAACCCACAAAGGAGGCGAGCACGAAAATAAAGAGATTGAATATCAGGTCTTCCATAAAATCAGTAGTCAGTATTGAGTAGCAGGTATTGAGTATAATTAATTAGCTGTTTTCCTTCACAAACGGTGAAATTAGTTCTCCGTTGTGAGTGACCGTTGCGTTAACAATTATTTCGTCGTCGAAATTGAAATTTGGTTTCCCATCTTTCGCCAGGAGTTCAATCAGCGACAGCATGTTTTTGGAGTAGAGTTTACTGGCGTGATTGGCAAGGCTGCTTGGGAGGTTTAGTGGGCCTATAATGGCAATTCCGTTGTGATAAACCGTTTCTCCGGGCTCCGTAAGCTCGCAATTTCCTCCCTGTTCCGCAGCAATATCAACCACCACCGATCCGGCAGACATATCCTCGATCATCTCCTTTGTTACCAATTTGGGGGCCGGCCGCCCCGGAATCAATGCCGTGGTTATCACAATATCTGATTTCTTAACATGGTTGTGGGTAACTTCCTTCTGCTTCTCTTGTTTGTCCTTGCTCTGCTCTTTGGCGTACCCGCTTTTGGTTTCGGTATCATCATCTTCAACCTCTTCAATTTCCACAAATTTTGCACCTAAACTCTCTACCTGTTCCTTAACGGCCGGACGGATGTCGTACGCTTCAACCACAGCGCCAAGCCGTTTGGCGGTGGCGATCGCCTGAAGCCCGGCCACACCGGCTCCCAGCACAAGAATTTTTGCAGGGGTGATGGTCCCTGCAGCCGTCATCATCATCGGGAGATAGCGATCCAGTTGATTTGCTCCTAAAAGTGCGGCTTTATATCCGGCAATATTACTCATCGAGGAGAGAGCATCCATCGACTGCGCACGGCTGATTCGCGGAATGGTATCCATAGCCATTCCGGTAATATTTTTATCCTGTAAAAGCTTTACATATTCAGGGTTCTGCAGCGGCCACAAGAGCCCGATAAGAATGGCCCCGGATTTCATTTTATTTACAGACTCTTCATCTGGGGGCTGAACAACAAGCAGGAAGTCGCACTGTTCCAACACCTGATCTCTGCCGGTAATGATTTCAGCACCGAACTCTTTATACTGTTCATCAGGGTAGCTGGATGCAACGCCGGCACCGTGTTCGATTTGTACATCAAAACCGAACTCAATCAATTTTTTAACACCCTCGGGCGTAAGGGCTACACGTTTTTCATTTTCAGCTGTTTCTTTACATGTACCAATAATCAAAATAGTCCTCCATCATCAATATTTGCACTAACTTAGCGAATTTCAGATTGTTTGCAACAGGAAGTTGGAATTAAAAGCGGTTCCAAGGCAAAAAAATCGGATTCTGTTATAAAAAAGCTATAGATGTGATAGAGAAGAGTGACCAAAAGATCAGCAGAATTTTCTTACCTTTAATAGGAAATAACAAAAATAAAATTTAGGAACATGAAAGATATTGAAGGCAAAACATTTGATGTGATTATCATCGGAAGTGGCCCGGCAGGATTTACTGCTGCACTTTATGCGGCACGGGCAGATTTGAACCCACTTGTATTTGAAGGTCCTGAGCCGGGCGGTCAACTAATGCAAACGACCGATGTGGACAATTTCCCGGGTTATCCCGAGGGTGTGATGGGGCCTAAAATGATGGATGATTTACGGAAACAGGCTGAGCGTTTTGGAGCCGATTGCCGATACGGATACGTAGATAACATTGAGTTTGATGAACGACCGTATAAGCTCACCGTTGACGAAGAGACCACGGTTTATGCGAAATCGATTATTATTGCTACGGGAGCTTCAGCAAAATGGCTGGGCATCGAAAGTGAACAGAAACTGCGCGGAAAAGGAGTAAGTGCATGTGCAACTTGCGACGGCGCATTCTTTAGAGATGAGCATGTAGTTATTGTAGGCGGCGGAGATACTGCAATGGAAGAGGCACTTTTCCTTACCAAGTTTGCCAGTAAAGTATCGGTGATTCATCGGCGTGATGAACTTCGTGCCTCAAAGGCGATGCAGAAAAGAGCATTCGATAACGATAAAATTGAATTTATCTGGAATTCTGAGCTCGAAGAGGTATTGGGCGATAAGGTTGTAGATGGAGTTAAAATTAAAAAAAGGAAAACCGGAGAGATATCAACTCTTGATGATGTAACCGGTGTATTTATTGCGATAGGCCACAAGCCGAATACCGATCTATTTAAAGGAGTACTTACCATGGATGATGTTGGATACATCCAGACAAAAGGACAGAGTACGGAAACCGATCTGCCCGGCATTTTTGCCAGTGGTGATGCTATGGATCCGATCTATCGTCAGGCAGTTACAGCCGCGGGAACCGGCTGCCGTGCCGCACTGGATGCCGAACGATTTCTCGGTGAAGTTGAAAGTGAAGAGGTGATTGCCGAATCGCACTGGAAGTGAGTTTATACAGCTCCCGATTTAAAAGTCGGGGGCTTTTTTTATTTAGTCCCGCTCATCTTCATCGGTGATATCAATAATCTCCCCGTCAATTTCGTACTCATCCTCTTCGTAATCTTCTTGGTTTGATGGAGTTGGTTCTTTCTCCACAACAACTTTTACATCGTTGGCAAAAAGCACCAGCATCGTAAGCGCTGAAATAAATGGCGCCATCACCGCAAACATGGTGGTTCCCGCTACGCCGAAAGTGAGCTGAGTTTTAAAAAGCTCTTTCCCATCCTTGTTTTTGATAATGAGGCTGCGTGCATTTCCTTCCCGAATAAGACGTCTTACCTCTTTAATAATTTCATCAACAGTACCTGTTATCTCTTCGTGCAGTGTCTTTTCTGATTTTGTCATGACGTGTAGGGTTAAGGTGAAAAATCGTTTAAATCCCGAGTAATTCTCTGTGAATCCGAATAAAAAGTGTAAGGAATCACGTGTGGGAGGTTCATACTACGTAAAGGGGATATAAAAGATACAGCTATGCTATCAAAAGTATATTGTGCATCAACAATTGGTGTGGACGCAAGAGTTATTGAAGTTGAAGTGAACATGAGCGGGGGTGTTCCGAAGTATTACCTGGTGGGATTACCCGATCGCGCTGTAAGTGAATCGAAAGACCGCATTGATGCCGCACTTAAAAATGCCGGTGCCCACTTTCCGAGAGGGCGCATTACGGTAAATTTGGCACCTGCAAACCTGCCAAAAGAGGGGAGCGCATTTGATCTGCCCATCGCGCTGAGTCTGCTGGCGGTATCAGACCAGATAAACACGGATAAACTCTCAAAGTCACTGGTGCTGGGTGAGCTTGCGCTTGATGGAAAGCTGCGATCTGTAAAAGGAGTGTTGCCAATGGCTGTTGAGGCGCGAAACCAAGGATTGGAGTACCTGGTGGTGCCCAAAGATAATGGTGGTGAAGCCGGAGTGGTCGACGGCATTAACGTGATGGCATTTGAAGATTTGGAGGAGGTGATGCAGTGGTTTGATGACTCCTCAACCAAGGAGCCGCTGAATGTTGATCCGAAATCACTGTTTGAAACCAACGGCAAGATGGAAGTTCTGGATTTTGAGGATGTTCGGGGTCAGGAGAATGTGAAAAGGGCGCTGGAAGTGGCCGCTGCGGGAAGTCATAACGTCATTATGGTGGGTCCACCTGGGTCGGGAAAAACGATGATGGCCCGTCGACTTCCTACAATTTTGCCGCCGCTTTCACTGCATGAAGCATTGGAGACCACAAAAATACATTCGGTGGCAGGCCTGTTGGAAGCCGGAAAAGCACTGGTAACCCGTCGGCCGTTCAGAAGTCCGCACCATACGGTTTCAGA
>SKWF01000223.1 GCA_007129085.1 Balneolaceae bacterium
ACGCCGGTTGGATCCAAAAATCAGCCCAAACAAAACATGGGAGGGATTCTTCTCCGGTTTCTTGGGAGCGGCCTTCGGGGTTATGATCGCCTATCTATTGGCAGAGCCTTTTCCGGTAACGCTGCTGTTACTCATTCCGGCAGTAATCATCGCCAGTATTTTTGGCCCGCTGGGGGATCTGCTCGAAAGTCGCCTAAAGCGAATTGCAGGTGTGAAAGACTCTTCATCCATACTCCCCGGCCACGGTGGACTGTTTGACCGGTTTGATGCGTTAGTATTAACAGCGCCATTTCTTTACATCTACTTTTCTTTTGTAATGTAGATGCCGAACTGGCAGAATAATTATCAAATCAAAAGTGATATGATGGAAGACCCAAAAAACATATTAATTACCGGCGGAACAGGTTTTATCGGAGGCTACCTTACTGAGGAGTTGATGAAGCAGGGACACTTTCTCACAATTGTAACACGCTCTCCAAAAAAGTATATAGAAGAGCAGGCATCAAACCAGAAATTTATTAGCTGGGATGATGTTGATGAAGTAATTAATAGCATGGATATCGTCATCAACCTTGCGGGAGAGAATCTGTTTGGAAGATGGAATGAGTCGGTTAAAAAGAGAATTTACAACAGCAGGATTAATGCAACCCGCAACATCGTTGATGCCATTGAAAAAGCCGAAGCACCACCGAGCTTACTGATATCCGCATCGGGAGTAAGTATTTATGGCGATCATGGAGACGAAGTAATTGATGAAGATACACCTGCTGCCGATAATTTCCTGGCTCAAACATGCGTAGACTGGGAGGCAGAGGCGAAACGTGCCGAACAGTTTGGCGTTCGGATAGCTATTCCCCGAATCGGGCCGGTTTTGCAACACGATGGCGGACTGGTCTCAATTATGAAGTTACCCTTCGCCCTGTTTTTGGGTGGTCCCGTTGGCAGCGGTGATCAATATATCCCCTGGATTCATATGAGCGATATGTGCAACGCACTGCTTTTTCCTATCGGAAATGAAGATTTTTCCGGCCCCTACAACGCCAATTCACCGACCCCGGAAACGATGAGCAATTTTACCCATATTTTTGGAAGCGTAATGAACCGGCCGTCGTTTTTTAAAGTGCCGGAATTTGCCGTTAAGCTTGTACTTGGAGAGGGCGCTCAACCCGCACTTGAAAGTTTGCGTGTACAGCCCAAAAAACTTCAGAAGGCGGGATTTACATTTGAGTACGAAGACCTTGAAGCTGCTCTTGCCGATATCTTGTAATAAATCTATCCGGTTTGATGAACACCTCCATCAAACCGATGCCAATTCGTACTAATTATCGCGGCTGGTCTGAAAGATTGTCCAAGCACGAACGCCATCACGCGTTTGCGCAACCACTTCGTAATTACCGTCACCGGTTAAATCAGCAATGAGCGGATACTGCATTCCGGATGTTGGCAGATCATAGAGTCGTTCTTGCTGCAGAATATCCCAAGCATAGAGCCTGCCGAAATCGGCAAGTGCAACAATGTCCATTCGTTGGTTACGGTCCAGGTCAATAATTTTAGGAGCAAATGTATCGGAAGCCGGCTGGCCGAGTGACGTGGTAAATCGTAGAATTCCATCTCTGTTATATAAGAAGATAGAGCCGCTGCTACTCTGTAGAATAATTACGTCTTCTGAGTAAAATTCACCTTCATCATCGCGGAATAATAGATTTTCGCTTGATGGTGTTGCATTAAGACTTCCATCAGCAACCTGAACAGATTGAATTTGCAGAGAATCATCCTGAAATGTTGAAGAGAGTGAATCGGCAAAAAGCGGTTCAGTTCCGATAGAGTACAGATTGCCGTCACGCCCGGCACTGAGCAGATAATCATCCCCAAAAACAGCTGCATTTCCATGGATTTGAGTATCCAAGAAGACCGGGAATCCATCACGCCGCTCTCCGTTTACGAGCCAGCTGTGTATGGTATTTTCTGTGGATGCGATGATAGATCGCTGTCCACCAAACTCTGTAATAAGTGGCTTTTCAGTAATGGTGGCATTTGTACTTTGCGGCCAGCCCGAAAGTGCATTACCGCGGGAATTTAAGATATGGAGGTTTCTGTCTGCTGTTCCCACAATTACTTCAGCTACACCATTTCGGGTGATATCGGTAACGGTGATTGGGGTTGAAATCTGCTCGTTAAGTTCCATCGGAAAATTCGGCAGTAGGTTCCCATTCGTATTCCACGCATAGATTTTATTTCCGGCAGCCTGCATAATTACATTCTGGTTGTTGCCGTACCAATCGTAAACTACCGGAGGGCCAACGGGGTCATCACCGTCTGTGGTGGTTTCAAGAACCACAGTACCGTCTGTTGCGAGTGCGTAAACTGTACCTCTGTCTGTTGTAAAAATTACTTCGTCTCGGGAACTTCCGCTAATATCAGCCGTAATGGGGGTGCCGGAAATGTTGGTATCATTCAGCGGAAATACCCAGCGCTCCCTGTAGGGCTGGTCATCAACTTCTCTCTGTATAGATGTAAAGGAGAGATCAAAAGAGCTGTCTCCATCACTCTGCGTTGATATGACGAAAAGATCTAAATTTGCTGCAAGAGCACTAAAATAGTTTTGCGGATAGAGCCACGGCTGAACGTAGGTGCCGAACTCTTGTGCATCCATTACAGTAATGGAGCTGAGATTTTCTTCGAGCTCTCCGCGGAGCATTCTGTAATCATCATCGTAATACATAACTCGCCGCCGGCTGGCATCCCCTGAGATACTTTCGGCAAGCCCTTTTCGCTGCGCAATAATAGCTACATCCTGGTAAATCATCAGGTAAAAATCTGTCATTGGGTTGATGTCGCTCCCAATTAATTTCCCAAGCCATTCGCTCTGTATCAAATAGGCATCTCCATCTCTATCGATAACTCCTTCGCTTACCAATTCCCCTAAGGCGCTGCGCAGATCGTTTGGGGCGGAAAGATGACGCAGATAGAGAAACTCACTGCTGCTTGCCGCACCCGATTCTGCAAAACTTGCGAAAGCAAACTCACTATCCAGAGATGAGGCGATATTTTCCCACGCACTGCTGTTTTCATTCAGGTACTCATCCGCATCAGAATTGGGCTCCCAATCGTTTGCGGGAACCATCCGTGGTGACAGGTTTAAAATTGAAAATGCGGCGGCATTCATGGGGATATAGCGATCTAATGTAAATTCACCGGAGGGGGCACTAACTGCTCTCAACAGTGTGGCGGGATCTTCTTGAAGCTCTACAGAACCACTGAGCTGCCACGACCATTCAGCATCTTCTTGGTCGTTCATGTTCATGGAAACCGGCATTGCGCCATCAAAAATGTTCATCAAACCCGGGCGATAAGTAACCTGTGCCATCTGTTGAACCCACTGCGCAAGTTTTGGGGTATTTATGATGAAAGATCCCGGCTCAAGCTCGTTTTGCGAAAGATCCATCCGGTCTTCACTGTTTTGCAGCGTTCGCAACATATTTTCGATACCCAGGCTCGATTCAGAAAAGATCGTCCAGTCGCCCAGCTCCACGATGAAAATTTCGCGGTCTGATATAAAAAGTTTTTCGATGGTGTAGCCTGCAAAGTTGTAGCGATTCTGCTCAAACTCTTTTTGGTATTGTTCGGTCAGGTAACCCATCAAACCGGAAACAGACTTTGTGACCCAGATAGGTTGCCAATCGTTGGAGGTGTCGGTGTAGAGAATCATCGCCTCCACTTCGGCGTTGCCACCGGCAGCTTCCTCAATTTCATTTACCAGCTGAAATGCTGTGGGTGAAATGTCATCAAATAGAGCGGCATAGGGGGCATTAAGCAGATCAGAAATGGTTGAACCCTGCTGGGGAACGACTAAAAACGGTGCCGAATCGGGCACGGCATCGGACCAGTGGTTGGGTGAGGGGCTTTGGCAGCTTAGAAGTATAAAAGATGCTGCAATCGTAAATAAAAGTGTCTTAGCTGAGAATAAATTTTGCACCGAATATAAGATAATATGTTTGTTAGGAAACGGTTATTACCATAGCTTAAGTAGGATTGGAACGATTTGTTCCGTCCATCGCCTGCACCCCAAGGTAAAAACTTTTTCGTAAATGAGTTTCCTTAATCCTGTTTTTCTATTAGCGCTGGCAGCAATTGCCGTCCCACTATTAATTTATCTGTGGAATGTACGAAAACCGAAGCGGGTAAAATTTTCTACTCTTACCTTTTTTAATTCTCTGAAAAGCTCATCTCTTCGAAAAATTAAAATTAAACGGTGGTTACTACTCGCTATACGTACATTAACGGTTGCAGCGCTGGCTATTGCATTGGCACAGCCATTTTTGCCGTCCGATTTGGGCGTGACGGCCGACGGAGAGCCAAAAGTTGTGGGAATTGTAATTGATAACAGCCCAAGCATGAACCAGGTGGATCGCAACGGCCCCTATTTTGAACAGGCACTTGAGGTGGCTTTAGAAATTATAGAGCTGCAGAGCAGGGATGATCGCATTCAGCTAAATGTAACCAACGGCCCGCCTCTGCGCAGTTCACTACTTTCGCCGGCTGTTGCCCGGGGAGATTTATCAGCTCTTGAGGTATTTAATGCGGGGAATTACCTGCGCGAAAATCTGATGAGAACAGCACAGATAATTGGTGATGCCCCGGAGCCCAATAAAGAGATCTACTTAATTACGGATGGCCAGGAGTCTCAGCTTGATCCGTTGCGGGATATAGACCGTGATGAACCTTTTTCGCAGTATCTGCAAATTGTTAAAGTGGGTAATGCCGAACCGGCCAACGTTGGTTTTGATGATGTTGA
>SKWF01000291.1 GCA_007129085.1 Balneolaceae bacterium
GGCGAAGCGGTTCGGCTCGACAGGTCGTACTCGTAAATATTTGGGATTCCATTTTGATCCGAAACGAAAACCAAGCGTCCATCTGCGGTTAATGCAGGCTGGGATTCTGACCAGTTGGGAGTATTGGTTAAACGTTCAATTCTATTTGCATCAACCCGAATAGAGTAGAGATCTGTCTCGAAAAAGTCGTCGCTTATCATCCCGGAAAATCCGGCAAGCTTCTCATGCGGACGAAGGTTTCCACCTCTGTTGGATACAAAATAGATGGTTTCAGAATCGGGACCCCAGGCGGGTTCTTTGTCACTAAATACATCGCCGGTTAGATTTTGGAAGTCTCCATCCTCGAGATTGTAAACAAAAATATCCTGATAGGGGCCAATATTGCCATCAAAGGCAATTTTTTCACCATCTGGCGACCACGCTACAGAGTTGATGGCGTCGAGCGTGGGAAACCGGGTAGTGGTGGAATTCCCGGTTTCAACATTTACAATAGCAAGGTTGTACCTACCCTGCGATTTACTTGAAAGCGCAATTTTTTGCCCGTCGGGTGACCACGAAAGGTTTGGGTTAAGGATGTTGAGTTCCTCAAACATCGGATTATCTGATCCGCTAATTAACGTTTTGATCCGCTCTCCGCTATTTGCATCTACAATAACAACATCAAACACATTTCTGCGATTGGTAATCATTGCAATGCGGTCTCCATTTGGGGAGATTGCAGGGCTGGTATTGTAAGAGCCTGACCGTGCACGGGTTGTAACCTGTGATGCAATATTTTGAAGGGATTGCCGCTCTGCTACTTCCGGGAAATATCTATTCCGATAAAACTCTCTCCAGCGTCGGGAAAGTTCGTCAATTTCAATACCAAGCGATTGCTGCAGGGATTGTTGGATATTCCGATTTGTATTAATCCGCTGCATGATTTCGGTAATTTTTGGCCTCCCGTATTCAGCTTCTATATAGTACCAAAACGACTGTCCGCCACGATAGGCAAAAAATCCACCCAATCTGTTGAGCGGCGGTAAATACTGATTTAATACCGCATCACGCATAAACATGTCGGTTTGGGTATCCCACCCCTGGGCCATATACTCAGCTAACCCCTCTTCAAACCAAAGGGGGAAACGGAGTTGAATATTGTTTTGAATGATCGACTGAACATTACCACCGTAGTAAACATCGTTTATATAGGCGTGAACTAGCTCATGCTGTAACGTTCGCCTGAAATCGATGTAATCCCCCATAAAGGGTTGGGTCATCCGATTTTTGAACTTATCGGTAACACCGCCAATTCCCTGGGCGTCAACGGGAAGTCGCACAACGTTGGTTTGCGAAAAGTCGCTGTGCGAATCATAAATAATGACCGGAATTCTGTCGGTAAGCTGCGATCCCAAATCTTCCTGGAGCTGTTTGAGTGACGATTCTACCGTTTCGGCCGTAAATTGCGCGAGGTGGTAGTTTTTGGAATCGTAATAGTAGATATCGAAATGTTCGGTTTCGATAAATCTCCAGTCGAATGTGTCATACTGAACACGATTCTTTCCAAAATAAAAATATTGGGCATAGAGATTTTCTACTGCTACAGTTCCGAGAAAAATTGCGAGTGTAGATAGTAAAAGTAGCTTTTTCAATGATGGCATATAAGTCGATGTTTAGAAATCGGCGATAGTAAGATCGATCTGGCGTCGGCCCAAATCGGTATTTGTAACTTTAATCTTGATTGAGTCACCCAGCCGGTATTTTTTACCTTTCGAGCGGCCCGTTAAACAGTGCATTTCAGGGTTGTACACGTAATAATCATCTTTCAGGTCACTAACGCGAACCATACCTTCACAGTATATATCATTGATTAAAACATAAATTCCGTTTTCGGTAACGCCGCTTATTACTCCGGTAAAATCCTGTCCGAGTCGTTCCGACAGATATTCAACCTGTTTTAGTTTTACGGAATCTCGTTCTGCTTCTACAGCATAACGCTCACGTTCGCTGCAATATTCACCACTGTCTAAAAGCTCATCATAGGTGTATTCCGTTCCACCCGAGCTGTATCTTTTTAGAAGTCGGTGAACAATTACATCAGGGTAACGCCGAATTGGGCTGGTAAAATGTGCGTAGTCAGAAAATCCTAATCCAAAGTGCCCAATATTTTTAGGGCTGTATTCAGCTTTCGACATTGCACGGAGCATCAGGCCGTTAATAATATTCTCAAGCGATGTGTCTTCCACCTCTTCCAAAAGTGAATTGATTTGTTTAGAGGTGACTTTCCCTTTGATATCAAAATTTACACCTATCGGCTTCGCTGTCTCTTTAATGTTTTGCAGTTTTTCAAGATCAGGCTCGCCGTGTACCCGATAGAAGAACGGGTGATCATCTTTCGATTTCTTTGTCCGTAGATTTTTTACGTGAAGGGCCACGGTTTTGTTGGCCATCAACATGCACTCTTCAATGAGTTTGTGTGCAAATATTCGCTCTTTAATTATTACATCCACCGGCTTGCCATTATCGTCCAGCACGAATTTTGGCTCCGGAGTTTCGAACTTAATCGACCCTTCTCTAAATCGTTTATCGAGCAGAGTATGCGCCAGCTTTTCGAGCATTTTTAACTCCGGCTCAAACTCGTGCTGTTTTTTGCCATCCAGAATGTCTTGAACTTCATCGTAAACAAAGCGCTCCTTGGAGTGAATAACCGTCTCTTTGATGGAGTGATTAACTAACTTTCCGTTTGGTGCAATTTCCATAAAGCAGCTGTAGGCCAATTTATCTTCATTAGGCCGTAAACTGCAGAGGCCGTTACTGAGTCGTTCCGGCAGCATGGAAATTGTACGGTCTACCAGATATACGCTTGTTCCACGGTGATACGCCTCTTCATCTAAAATTGATTCGCGCGGCATGTAATAGGTTACATCCGCAATGTGTACTCCGAGATAGTAGTTCCCATTGTCGAGAATTTTTATGCTCAATCCGTCATCAAAATCTTTGGCATCGGCGGGATCGATTGTAACCACCGCATCGTCTCGCATATCGAGCCGACGATCGATCTCTTTTTGTGGGATTTCGTCTGGAATCTGTTCGGCATAGTCAAAAACCTCTTTCGGGAAGTCGGCTTCGAACTGTTTTTCTGCCAGTATGGAGAGGATATTTGCTTCGTTTGATCCCGCCTCACCCAGTCGACTCTGAATTTTCCCTTGTGGATACGCGCCTTTATTGTCCCAATTAACCAGGGAAAAGGTTACTTTTTCGCCCGGTTTTGCTCCATTCAGGTCGTTCTTTTCAACGAAAAAATCGACCCGGCTCGATTGTTGATCCGGTTTGATGATATAGGTGTTTTTCGCTTCTTGATGAAGCACACCTACAAAAATGGATTTTGCACGTTTTACCACGCTTTCAATTTTACCGATAGCTTTTCCGCTTTTTTTGTGGTAGCCCGTTAATTTTACCTCAACGGTATCCCCATCGAGGGCGGTTGCCATCTGGCGGCTCGGTATTTTAATATCTTCATCACGCCCTTCAACGATTACATAACCATCACCCCGGCTTGTTACATCAAGCTTTCCGGTAAGTGTATCTTTATCTTTAACGGCAACTTCATTCAGCCGAACTAAATTTCCTTTGCTAACCCGTACAATTTCGAGCTGTTTTAAGCGATTTACCGCCTGTTTAAGCTTTTTTGCTGCTTTTTTTGATGTTAATCCAAGGGAATCTCCGAGTATGGGAACCGGTATGGATGCATCCGGGTAGGACTTTAAAATCTCTATGATCTGTTTTTCTATAGAACTTAAATTGTTCTTGCTCATTATCTATTGTTATATAAATTTTTAATTATCTACCAACGATTCTTCGTCTTCTGGCTCCTCAGCGTCCATTCCAAATAGTCGCCGGAATGAATATGAAATTCGCTGTCGTAAATTTTGCCAGGTATTAAATTGAAATTCAGCCTCCAATCCCATTCCATTCATCTCCTGAGTTTGGCTTGTTGAGATATCTCTTTCAGCCAATGTTATATCTTGCCGGTGGAAAGCTGTTACTGAGAATATACGATTAATTCTGTAGGTCGCACCTAAGTCGCCAATATTTGATTGCTGGCCCGCAACTTGCCCTTCACGGCGCAGGATAAACCGGTCATCAAACAAACGAAGAGCAACGTCTAAATCAACCCCGAATTCGTAATCGCTATCTTGTCCACCAATTCTGTTTTGGGTGATATTAACATCCACATCAAACACAACGTCATCTGTTAACAGAGCGTTTATTTGATTTGATAGCAGTGGGCTGATTATCTGGCTGGAGAGCAACGGGTTTACGATAGCTCCGGTTCCTGTAATTCCCTCACCGAGTCCTGCCGTTTGAGATTGTGCCGATGGTACAAAGTTCCCGGTTAACAAAATAGCGAATGCCTGCAGCAGTTTTTCATCTTCATTTTGGTTGATCCGGTTGATCTGCGCAGAAATTGTAGGATCAACTGTACCATCAATTCCGCCGGGAACCTGGAAGAAAAAGTTATTCTCTACGGATGAAATTGTGCCGCCAATTTCGAGAACGAGGTCGAGGGGAATCCGTTGAAAAGATTCGGTGGGGAGGAGGCTCGAAATATTAGGCCGTGCCCTGTATGAGGCATCAATATTTAAATTCGCGTCTACTAAGTCGCCCTGCCAGCTAATGCTGCCACCCTCCCTAAGCGAAAATCGCCGGGTAATTATGTCGCCGCCAACAAACTGGTAATCTCCATCCTGAATGTTAAAACGGCCGAACATGCTTAAATCCTGATCTTCAAGAAGCAACCGAACCTGGCCGGTACCAGAGGCGTTCATCTCTTCGTTGGTAACAGGGTCAAAAATCAGTTGAACATCAATTGGGTCATTGGCAATAAACTGCAAATCCATGGTGAACAGCTCAACGAAGGTTAAATCTTCCTGTTCATCATCGTTATTATTTCCATTTATATCATTTTCATCAACTTCAAGGCCGGTGAGATCCGGGAGGTCGAAAGATTCAACAAACTGTATGAATCTCCGATCTTGCTCAAATTCTGTCTGCTCTCGCAAGGGGATGGATATCCGTGAATCGGATGAGAGAATAACGGTTTGAGTAGTGCGCAGAAATGGATCTAAATTGGTGCCGGTAATAGTGGCCTGGCCGGTACCGTAAAGACTCGAGTAGAACGGCACATCCGGATCGGGCTGATTATTCATGAAATGGAGATCATCCAGATCGAGTGTTAAATCGAGAATGGTAATAGGGCTAAAGTCATCCAAATCCACCTGCCCGGAAAGCGTGCCCGTGCCACCTCGTCTATCAGCTAAAGTCATGTCGTTAAACAGAAGCCCATCTTCTCGGTTGAAGACCAGTTCTCCGTCAATAGTGTAGTCTACATTTGTGAAAAATGGTTTGGCGTGGACGTCATCGATATCAAACGTTGAACTAAAATCGTAATCGGATGCATTTCCGCGAATAAAACCCGTGCCCGATGCACGCCCGTTAGCCTCGGTAATAATAGTGGGGACAATAAATGTAACAATCCATAAATCTACTTCACGAAGATCAGCATCGAAATAGAACAGATCTTCGTCTTCATCTGCCGCCATTGGAGATTTGAAAAACCCGCTTAACTGTAAGTCCTGGCCAACTCCATTGTTATCCTCCAGGTAGGAGCTGTATTTTTCGGGATCTGTGTAGACGTGAATATCGGTATCAAACTGATTCTCTTCCCGGTTGAAGGTTGAAGTGAGGGAAACATCACCAATTACCCGGTTATTGATGCGGCCATTATCTACAGTTAATTCCCCTTCGAGAGATGGATTGTTGGCGAGTGTACGGCTGGTAAAAGCGCCATCGATAGTACCCGAAAATTGAACACGTCCTCCAATAAGGTCGGAAATTCTACTCAGGTCAAAATTTTCGACAATATATTCCACCGAATCATCTTCATTATCGCTGAATGTACCGTTAATTTTCAAAAGGTCTGATTCACTGCCGATGGCAAAATCATCGAACGTGAGAGTATTATCATCCCTGTAAATAATTTTTTGGCCACCCGAAATAAGCCACTCATAATTGGGGCTGCCGAGTGATAGCTGATCAACTTCCATAACAAAGCGATCATCAAAAAGGTAGGCGTTTATAGAGCTTTGGTAGGCTAATTCTCCGGCAATTTGGGAAGCTTTCTGGTTGATGGAGATCGTATCATTTTCCATGCTGAACGAGAGGGATGCGTCCTCAATATCTGTGTTGCCGAAAATTGTAGAGTTCGCCGATGTTACCTCCGCACTGAAAATACTGCCACTTTTTAGGGTTTCGTTGTAGTTAAATGACCCTGTAAATGCAGCGTCAAAATCTGTGGTTTGATGATCTGCGTAGCTAAAATGCTCCTCGGAAAGATCGGAGCGGATGGCAAGCTGCTCTTTGGTGGCCGTTGCGTGAAAGTTGATTCGCGCGGCACTTTCTAACGTAGGTAAATCGGGCAGGTACAGCCTAAGCAGAGGGAGATCTTTCAGCGTTAAATTTCCATCAAGTTCAATGGGAGTGTACTCTTCGTCTTCAGCCAGAACAGAAAAAAGTTGCTCTTCGTCGGGCTCTATAAAAAGAAGTTCTTCAGAAACCCGACGTTGAAAATAACCGGCCCAGTGCTCGGCAATCTCTCCGATTTTTGTGGGGATAATGGTACCGGTTAACTCTCCATCAAAAAAGGAGCTTGTAAATCGGAGTGTTCGCCGGTCGAGCTCGGGCGAGTCGATATCAAGATAGAGTTGGTGGGGGCGAAGTGTATCTTCATTGATGGTAGATTCGGAAATTTCAAAACTGATGCGTCCCTGCAGGTCATCAATAGTTTTTCCATTCAGGTTGGTGGAAAAACGTCCGTTAAAATTTGATGAACTGTATGGCAGATCGTGCAGATAATTGGTGACATTCAGATTTTGGACTCCCCCATCAATATTCAGGGTTAGCAGTTCATCAATAAAACTAATGGAGCCACCGGTTTCCAACTCTAATTGTTCATCTTCGGCGAAGAGTGAAAAATCTATATTCCGATTGTTGTAAGTGAAATCTAAATCGCCGGTTTTAAAGTAATACCGGCTGTAGTTGCTTTCGGTTAAATTGATACTTCCTTGCAGATTTGCTCGGTCGTCCAGACCGTAACCTTCGGCAAAAAACGATCCGTTTAACACGGAGGTTTGCAGAGTATCATTTGGAATGAATGGGGAGATATCGAGGGAGTCTAAATCTGCTGAAACGTTATAAAAAAGGGTGTCGGCGTGTGCGAATTCTCCGTTAAACTGCATGTTGCCGGCAGAAGTTTCGAAAGACAAGTCTGCATCAGTATTCTGTAAATCTCCACGTACGGTTCCGCGAACAATTTTGGTTTGATACTGTTCGAAATCGTACTGCGGGAGCTGTAATTGAGTTTCGGTAATCCAGCCAATTTCACCGGGATAGAGAACCATGTTATCGAGGGTGAAATCGTATGAAAAATTGTTCTCCAAAATATTTTGCAGCTCACCGGAGGCCATGATGGAAGATTCGCCCAGTGAGAGATTAAACCGATCAACAAAGAGTGATTCAAACGTCCCTTCAACCAATAACTCCAGAACGATATTGCTTTCAGGAGCGGGAAAATCGGGAACCAGCATTTCAAAAATTTCCGGTTGCAAAGTGGACTGCTGAAATTCTACCCGGTATTCTGCGGCCAAAAGTTCATCAACTACATTGGGAGAAAACAGGTCTACCGAAGTGGCTTCGGCGGTAAAGTCGATATCGGCCGTGTTTGTTCTAAGGCGAACTCCGTTTAGCTCAAAAAAGTGTCCATCATTAAATAACTGACCGCTGAACTGCATTGTACCAACGGCTTGGCGGGGAACGTCAGCTTCGAAATTTAGAATATCTACAAAAAACTGTCGGTCGGAGCTCTCTACAATAAATCCGGTTTGAATATCTTTTACTCGAGACGGTGTGGAGATTCCCAGCCAATCGGGTAGTTTAATGGATTCGTCTAAGTTTAATTCGCCATCGTAAATGGTAACAGCCGGCGCGTAAATGTTATACTGGTAGAATATATCGGGATCGGTTGGAGTGGTAGATCGTGTTTCGGCTGTGCGGCTTTTGGGGGTGAAAATGGTTTGAAGTGTGAGTTCATCATCCCGGGAGGCGATGGTTGCTTTTGGGGAGTGGAGTTCGAATTGAGTTATATCAATCTCTTGCTGCAACAGGCTCCAGAGATTTACGGAAATCGATCCCTGCCGAAGCTCGAGAACGACCTTTTTATCATCCGGCGCATAAAATTCAACATCGTACAGGTCAGCCCGGAATGGTATAAAACCGCCGAGCCTTTCGATCTGCACGGTTCCTTTAAAATCACTGTTGAACGTATCAACAATTTGCTCTTTAATATACTCTTTGCTTTGGGGAAGTTGCAGCCCTGCCAGCAGCAGCGCAGTTATAAACACAACGGCTACAAAAAGGTAGCCGATGGTTTTCCAAAATAGGTTCCAAAGGTTATATATCCAGCGTACAATCAACGTGAGAAAATTTAAAGCTCTTTTAAGGCGGCAAGCCAGGAATCAGCAATCTGTGTTTCGTCTTTAACTGTTCGTAACACAGGATGTTGCCATCCTTTCAATAAAATAAATCGAATGTGTTCGTTTACCATCTTTTTGTCGGACTTCATGTATTCGATCAATCGATCTCGATTTAACGAATCTGATGAAACCCCAAAGTTGTATAACGGCCTGAATGTGCGAATTGATCTGTCGTCAATCGAGAATCCTACCCGGTTCGACAGGTCTATAGCCGCCAACATGCCTAAAAATACGGCTTCTCCATGACTAATCTGATCGAAATCTGCAGCTTTTTCCAAGGCGTGGGCAAAGGTGTGGCCAAAGTTTAAAAATGCGCGAACACCTCCTTCAAACTCATCTTTTTGTACAATATCAACCTTGACGCCCATACATAGTTCGATAAGTTTAATAAGCTCTTGTTGATCCACTTGCCGGAGATCCTCTTCAAAAAAGAGCTCAGACATTTCAAAAATGTCACTATTGCTGATGGCGCCATATTTTAAAATTTCACTCAAGCCATTGATCCACTCTTTCCTCGGCAATGTTTGCAGAAATTGAGTATCGGCCACAACCATTTCGGGTTGATAAAATGCCCCGATCAAATTTTTACCCGTTTCGTGGTTAATTCCCGTCTTTCCTCCAATGGAACTGTCTACCATAGCCAGCACCGTTGTAGGGACGTGAATGAGCGGAATGCCCCGGAGTGCAGAGGATGCTGCAAATCCGGACAGGTCTCCGGTGATTCCGCCACCAACTGCTACAAGCGGGGTGTTTCGCCGAACGCCGTTTTTAAGCAAAAAATTAACGGCTACTTGCCACTGTTTTATCGATTTACTTTTTTCGCCCTCAGGGATGATGAAGCTTCTGTATGGCAATCCAATTTCGTCAAATATCTGTTTTAGTTTGGGTTGATGGTGTTTCCATACATTTTCATCTACAAACAGAAAACAGGCGGGTGCCGATGAGTTGTCGAAATACGTTTTCAGCGCTTCATCAACAATGTTGAAACCTACGGAAACCGGGTAATCACCCGCTGCGGATTTTACGGTAAGTTTAGTGCTCATAAGTAGCCAGTTTATCGATAATGGATTGAACCACTCTAATATGAGGTTCGTTTTCTACGGGGATGGTAATGTCTGCCTGTTCATAAAGCGGCAGGCGCTCTTTCATCAAGGTCCGGAGTTTTTCCTCCAAGTCAACGCCGGCGAGCATCGGCCGGTTTCTGCCGCCCTTCAACCGCGTTAAAAGTACGGATATTGGAACCTGCAGAAAAACAGTTATCCCAACGTTTTTCAGGTGATCCACAATTTCCTGGTTTTGCAGGGAGCCGCCACCAAGTGCAATAACGCCACTGAGTTTTTCCGCTTCGCTTATCAAGAGGTCTTTTTCAACATTTCGAAAATAACCTTCTCCCTTATGGTTGAAAATTTCAGGGATCTTCATTTGCTCCTGTTTTTCAATTAAGTTGTCGAGGTCATGAAAAGGGACATTCAATTTTTTTGCCAACATTTTGCCGACCGTGCTTTTGCCCGATCCCATCATACCACATAAAAAAACAGGTTTTGAAAGCGTTAATTTCGTCATGATTGGAGTTTCATAGGTTTTACCAATTCCACTTCTTCTTGCTGTACACGTACAGCTCCCGCGGGCGCACCTTTCGGTTTATTAATATACTTCCGCTTGGTGATGATGACCGGCGCAAGAGAAGAGCCGCGCGCTTTTGAATTCCATGCGGCAACGGCTGCCGTTTTTAGCAGCACTTTTCTAGGGGGCATGTCTTTATTGTTATTCATCCGAATCACGACGTGAGATCCACCCACTCCGCGTGCATGTAGCCATACATCTTCTTTATGAGCTCTTGTGGTAAGTGCGTCATTACTCTTAGCGTTTTTACCGATCCAGATCTCATACCCATCAATTTCAGCCCGGCGAAATGGGAGGGTATCCTTCTGTTGATTTTGCGAAAGCACTCCAAGTTGATTGAGTTCATCTTTATGCTCATCCATCCAATCATCAAATTGGTAGATTTTCTCCAGGTCTGCGAGAGAATCCTGCAGCTTTTTCAGTTCTTGAAGATCTTGTTTGATTTTTTTCTGCCGCTTTTTTGCCTCATCCACCCGTTTAATAGCATTGGATGATTTGCCGTAATAGTACTGCGCATTTTCAGCGATCGATTTCTGTCCTTTCAGAGAAATTTCCACGGGTTGGTTGTCATCGTAGAAATTGGTGAGCTCGATCGATTCTGTTCCGGTATCAACATTCAGATGGGCATTTGCCATCAAAATATGGCCGTACTGTTCATACTTTTCGGCTCTTTCGAGTGCTTTATCGGCATCTTCCAGCTGGGAAAGGGTGCGTTTAGCTTTTTTAATCTCCTTTTTGATTCTCGGCATCACGGATTGGTAGCGAGATGTCATTCTCCGTTCGCGTGATGTTTTGTAGTAGGCGTAACGAATAGCCTCGTTACAATTATCGAATACTTTACGTGTTGGCAGTGGAAGAAGATCTTCCGGCAGCAGGCAGATATGGCCGTTCTCTAAAATCCGGAATTCTGCCCTGCTTTCAAGAGCATCGGTTAACTTGTTTGTTACCTTTTTGATTTCCTCGACCGGTTTCTCATCAAGCTCATAATGTTCGATGATATCAGGAATTAGTTGTCTCGGAAATTTCCCGTCTACTTTTGTAATTACACGTTTCGGCTTCCAGTCAGGATTTAGTTCAGCCGGTGGTTTCGGTGCTCTGGGTTCCGGTTCTGTTTCACCTTCCCACTTTTCCGGATCTTTGAAAGACTCCTTGATGATTCCGTCTTCAACCAAAAATACATTGGGTTTGTTACCAAAGAGCTGGAAGAGGAGCTTTTTATCATTGTGAAACCAAAATGTTACAAAACGGTCATTATCGGCGAGCGAAACATTTTTTATTTTTTCTCCTTTATGGGTATCGAAGAATGTGGTGACGTTCGACTTTTTTGGAGCACGATATTTATCGGCAAAAAGTGCCGTCTCGTTGTTATGAGTACTTAAAATAACTCTTAATTTTTCATCACCGTTATGTAAGTATCCTTCCCAGACATTTTTGTGCGGGGAGTAACTAAAATCAAATTCAGCCTCCTTACATTTGAAATTGAGGTGTTTGGTTAGATATATTAAAGTATAAAAGTTATTCATAGCAGAGAGTACAAACCATCAATGTAATAGGAAACAAGTTATATGGAATACCCAATATTTCAATCAATTGTTAATAAGATAGATGGGTCATTAAGCAAGAGAAATATAAACGTAACGAAATTTAGAACTTGGGAGGAACCGCAAATAAATGCTGCGGGGCTCGAGATTATGATTGATCTGAGCGATACCACCCATTATTTAAAGTCACTATCAATCAATTTTGATTGGGATCGTTTTCGGGAAGCATCGCTTGCCCGCCAAATGGAGGGGACCGATAAACATCCGGCTTTAAAATCCGACCGATTTAATACGACAACTATTTCTCCGGTTATTGACGTTGAATTATCATGGCATTTTAAAGAAGATCGCTGCCAGCCGACTGAATCAAACGGAGAAGCGAATTACAGAATTCAGATGGCGAGTGAATGGATGGATCATGCCAGTAAAAAGGTTAACGAGCTACTGGCTTCCGATGATATAATTACCCGCTGGCATCTCGAAATTGACGGAGATGCCAATGGTAGATATCTCACCGCAATTAATCTTATTTCGTATTTCCAATTCACAATGAGCGAACTGAACAGTTTGCAGGAAGTACACCATTTTGTAAGTCGCCGATTAACACATTTGCTCTACAGAGCGAAAAAGATTGTGGAAATTGTTGATGAAAGTGTAGCTGTTCCTGCAGCCTGAAACATGCAATTACTGTATATAAAAAAAGGACACGCATTGCGTGTCCTTTAAAACTTTTCTTTACGTCAATAAGTGAGCATTAACTCTTCTTCTTATGTCGATTTTTTCGAAGTCGCTTTTTTCTTTTGTGCTTAGCAATCTTAGCGCGTTTTCTTTTCTTTCCGCTTGGCATAAATAATCACCCAAAACTTTAGGTTAAATTTTTTGTTTACTGCGGGTGATATTTAATCACCGCGCTAATAGATCCGTAAAATAGGAAAAATACGTCACAAATCTATATCTGCTCTTAAGTTGACCAAAAAATTCTCACCGTGATAATTAATGATATATCGAACCGAAGATGCATACTAAAGGTTGCGATAGATTTAGAAGGATAGTGGAAATGATTCTGAATCGAAAAGCAAAATCGCTATCTTTGAAGGCTTAAAACAATTTGATAAAACATGCCTGATTTAATTAAAGTAGCCAAGTTTGGCGGAACCAGTATGGCGAATGCTCAAGCCATGCAGCGATGCGCTAATATTATTGCAGATGATCCCGATAAAAAAGTGATTGTTGTGAGCGCAACATCGGGGACGACCAACTTATTGACTCAAATTTGCGAGTCGCCTATAGACAGTGAACGCCTGGAGCACATTCAAGAAATTCGCGATAAACACTCTGTAATTTGTGCTGAACTGAAGAACAGTGATTCGCTTACGCGTCAAATATCGGAGATTATCGACACCCTGGAAGAGATGGTGATTGGTGCCGGAATTATGAACATGCAGATGAGAGACGAAGTACTGGCTTTTGGGGAACGCCTCTCTTCACTCTTGTTTACGGAATTTTTGAAGGAACAGTCACCCGAAGCACAATGGGTTGATGCTCGGGAAGTAATGAAGACAGATACTCTTCATGGAAATGCAGAGCCGAATATAGATGCGATAGCAGAAAATGCTGCATCAAAATGGCTGCCATTGATTAAAAATCATCGCCTGGTAACGCAGGGATTTATCGGGTCATCCGATAATGGAGTAACCACAACGCTGGGACGCGGAGGTAGCGACTATTCTGCCGCTCTCTTTGCAGAAGGGCTGGACGCCGATGTTTTGGAGATTTGGACGGATGTTACCGCTATTTACACTACAGACCCGAGAATTGTAGATGATGCAAAACCGATTACCGAAATTAGTTTTGATGAAGCGGCAGAGCTTTCCGTTTTTGGAGCAAAGGTTCTCCATCCGGCCACGTTAAAGCCGGCTATTCGGAAGCAGGTTCGAGTATATGTAGGATCGAGTATTCGGCCGGATCAACCCGGAACGTGGATCGTAAAAGAGACAAAATCAAACCCGGTAATTCGCGCAATTAGCTTGCGACGAAATCAAACGCTGTTAAATGTCCACAGTTTGGATATGCTGCACCGATTCGGTTTTTTAGCACGCCTTTTTGAAACGTTGGCGAAGTATAAAATCAGCGTTGACCTGGTAACTACAAGTGAGGTAAGTGTGTCTCTAACGCTTGATACCGATATTCAATCAGATGGGAAGCATCGGTTAACAGATAAAGTACTGGACGAGCTAAGAGAGTTCTGTGATGTGAAAATCGAAAAAGGATTGTCTTTAATCGCAGTAGTGGGTAATAATTTGCACGCAACGGCCGGATTAAGTGGTCCCGTTTTTGGTGCGTTGGAAAATATAAATGTTCGCTTGATCTGCCACGGTGCAAGCTCCCACAATCTCTGCTTTTTGGTTAAGGAAGAGCAGGCAGAAGATGTAGTAAAAATTCTGCACAGTAAATTTATAACACAGAAGAATTCGTAAACTAACTATATAGATGAAAATTTCAGTTATTGGAACAGGAAAAACCGGCGGGGCTATTGTCGAGTATTTAGGGGACAAAGCTGTGCCGTTTAATAGTGAAAACCCGCCAACCGTTGATGCTTTGGCTAAAACGGATGCGGCTATTATTTTTGTACCGGGCGATGCTGCCGATGATATTATTGACACAGTTTTAGAGGCGAAAATTCCCGCAGTTTGGGGCACAACCGGATACAAGTGGCCTAAAGATTTGCCCGATCGGGTAAAAAGTGCAGGTGCGAAATGGGTGATAGGATCTAACTTTAGTCTTGGAATGAACTTAGTACGGAAATCATTGGAAATGTTCGGTAAGGGGTCATCCCTGCTGGATTCACCGGAGTATCATATTCATGAGACCCATCACGTTCATAAAAAAGATGCTCCGAGTGGCACAGCAATTTCGTGGCAGGATTGGCTGGATCGCGAAGCTGCAATCTCTTCGAGCCGAGAAGGGGATGTTAAAGGGATGCATCAGCTCCATATAAAAACAAAAAATGAGTCGATTTACCTGAAGCATGAAGCCCACGACCGAAAGTTATTTGCTGAGGGAGCCGTTTGGACCGCTGAATATTTGCTGGACAACGGCTATATAGCCCCCGGGGTTTACCAGTTTTCTGCAATTTTTGATGAAGCTTTTAAAAAACAGTTATGAAAGACGTTAAACTTTGGACAGCATTAATTACCCCGATGAGGGAAGGTGGAGGAATCCATTTTGAGGATTTGGAGAAGGTAGTTCGCAGGCAAGAGGAGGCCGGAAACGGAATTCTTTTGATTGGAAGCACCGGCGAAGGCTTAGCACTTTCTGATGTTGAAAAATATGCGGTTGTCGATTACGTATCGAAAATGAACCCCTCCGTTCCGCTGATGGTCGGTGTTGGAGGGTTTAACCTGGATCTGCAGAAGAAGTGGATTGACTCCTGTAACATGATGAATATCGATGCCTTTTTGTTGGTGTCACCACTTTATGCAAAGCCCGGACCGGTTGGCCACGCAGATTGGTTTATGCAACTGATGGATCAATCCGCGAAACCGTGTATGCTTTATAATATCCCCTCAAGAACGGGTGTGAAAATGTCTGTTGGGGTTTTGAAGGCTGTAAAGAATCATGAGAATTTTTGGTCGGTAAAAGAGGCGAGTGGAAGTATTGACGATTACAGTGAGTTTAGGGAAACGTGTCCTAACGTGCCGCTTTTTAGTGGTGATGATGCACTATTGCCGTTTTTCAGTCGAATGGGATGCAGTGGATTGGTATCTGTATCATCAAATGTATGGCCGAAGGCAACAAGCAGATATGTAGAAAAATGCCTGGACGGAGATACCGAAGCTATGCTGCCGTTGTGGTCTAAAGCAATAGGGGCTATGTTTTCTTCCCCAAACCCGATACCGGCGAAGGTATTGCTCCATAAAAAAGGAGTTTTGCAGACTGATGTGTTACGAGCGCCATTGACATCACGTGAAGTTAACGATATGGATCTGTTGATGGATGCGGATAAAATTATAAACGAATGGTTTAAAAAGGTTAATTAATAGAATATTATGAGTTGGAAAAAGACATTAGATCAATTAGAAAAAGGAAAAGTACGTGCAGCAGAACCGAAAGGGGACGGTTGGGAAGCAAATGTAGATGTAAAGAATGATATTCTTGCAGCGTTTAAAGCAGGTAAAAATGTAAGCTACGGTGGCATATATGATGGATTTGTAGATAAAGATAATTTGCCCCCACGAATGTTAGACCCTGAAGATGGTGTCCGATTAGTTCCGGGCGGATCATCAATCCGACGGGGAGCTTTTGTAGCCAAAGGCGTTATTATTATGCCTCCTGCATATATAAATACAGGTGCGTATGTCGATGCAGGCTCTATGATAGATAGCCACGCGCTGGTTGGTTCGTGCGCTCAAATTGGAAAAAACGTTCATCTTTCTGCCGGTGTGCAAATTGGTGGTGTGCTGGAACCGGTAGGATTGAGCCCGGTAGTTGTTGAGGATGACTGCTTTATTGGTGCTGGTGCTGTAATTGTAGAAGGTATATTGGTAAAAAAGGGTGCTGTAATTGCACC
>SKWF01000327.1 GCA_007129085.1 Balneolaceae bacterium
GATCGACTCGGACTGGACAACGTTCGGTTGTTTGCAACAGGTATTAACCTGGTTACATGGACTGCATGGCCATGGTACGACCCTGAAGTTGCAACCAGTGGAAGTGATATCTATGGAAACATTACCGTAGCATCCTACCCAACTGAGCGACAGGTAAATGCGGGTATTGAAATCCAATTTTAATTGAATCCACAAAAATTCAAAGGGTTATAAACAATGAATACATTTAAATTAACAAGCTATATATTAGTTGCGGCTATGCTGTTGGTCTTTGCCGGCTGTAACGATATTCTTGAGGATACAGAACCACCAACAGCTGTATCCGGAGATGTAGTGCTTACTTCAGAAGATGGAGTAAATGCACTGCGAGCGTCAATCTACTCTAAGCTTAGAGGATTTGGATTTTCCACCCAATACTTTATTGGGCCAAGTGCCTTTGCTGACGAGACCCGTTCACGGGTAGGTGCTTCCAGAATGGAAGGCCTCAACAATGCTGAGGGTACGTTCGGAACAACTCACCTCCGCCCATATAATCAGACTTATAGTTTGATACTGGATGCCAATCTGATAATTAGTGGAATTGAGGACGGCGTACTTCCCCAGGAAACACTGGATCAATACCGTGGTGAAGCCTTAGCACTTCGTGCGTTTGCGATGCATAACCTTGTGAAAGCATTAGGTTATGAGCCCAATGATCCTCTCGGAAGAGACGGAGAGTGGGACCTTGGTATCATTATAAGAACTGAACCAACAATTGATGTTGAAGATGCTGATCAGCGTCCTCGTAGCACAGTAAACGAAGTGTACACTCAAATTCTTGATGACCTGAGCCAGGCAAAAACACTTTTGGCCGGTACAACTGATAGAATTAGAGTCAACGAGGCTTTTGTTGATGGTTTAACTGCACGAGTTAATCTTTATGCAGGGAACTGGGCGGAAGCCAGCCAGGCAGCACAAGATGCTATCAGCAACGCAAGTGATCTTTCTCTCGCGTCAAGTGAAGAGGAAGTGGCCAATATGTTCTTTGAAACAAGTGACTACACTGAAGGGATTTTTGTACTGGATGTAAATCCGGATACGGAACCAATCGGCGGTACATCTAATACGAACGATGGGCCTGCTGCATACACATCCACACAGTGGGTTGCACAAGTGCCTACACAGATGGTGCTGGATCTCTATGACGAAGACGATTACCGAATTGGTGATTTTGTCCGAGATGAAGATGGAGAGATCGAAATCGACGATGCTACCGGTGTTCGACTGTATGAAGGTGGTTGGTATCAACCATGCTTCGACAGTACCGAGAATGATCCACAGTCAGGCTGTGATGCTGTAAATGATGATGCTCTATCCACCAACAAGTTTAATGGTGCGAATGGTAATTTATCGGATGACTTGAGATATATGCGTCTCGCTGAGATGTACCTGATCTGGGCAGAAGCTGCTGCAAGAGAAGCAAACAGTCCTGCAGCCGGTGTTGATGCACTGGACGAATTGCGACAAGCCAGAGGGTTACAACCTCTTGGTGTTGCTAATCCTGATGCATTGCTTAGCATGGATGCATTTGAGGATGAAATTCTCGATGAACGAGTGCGTGAATTGATAGTAGAAGGCCATAGATTCTGGGACCTCAAGCGAACAGGACGTGATATTCGAAATCCTGACGGTTCGCTGAAAATGGCGGCAGATTCATATAGAATCCTTGCTAACATTGGTGCCAACCTCCGTAACGTAAATCCGGAACTGGTTGAAAACCCGGGATACTAATTACTGGTCTCTCATAAATTTCAAAATTCAAAGCAGATTAGATTATGAAACGTAAACTATTAATACTCGCATTAATCCCCTTGTTTGCAATCGGTTGCAACGACCTGTTTGATACAGGGGATTTTGACCGAACGTGGGACGGCCTTCAATTAGGCCTCTTCCCGCAATCGCAGGAAGTAAGCATCGAAGATGATGGAGCCGCATCCGTAGAGGTGCAGCTTATTGGTGAGCAGCAATCTCAAGACGTTAACGTTGACTTTTCAGTTAGCGGAACGGCTGAAGAAGGTGTTCACTACAATCTTCTAACACCTTCTCCGGTAACGATAGAAGCCGGCACAAGCACGGTAGATATCGAAGTTGAGCTGATTGAAGACAGCCTTGGTGAAGATGAGTCAGGTACATTAGTTATCACTCTCGAAGAATCAAGCGATGTTGAATTAGCAACACGACTTCTTGAATCAGTAACTACTATTACTGAATAATCTTTAGTTTAATACTTTAGATAAAAAAGCCACGTTTCAAAAACGTGGCTTTTTTTATTTCTTAAATTTTATGTTGATGATGAAAAAACAGATTACAGGTTTACTATTTTTATTTATTCTTATTGCGGGCTGTTTAACTACGCCTGAACCGGAACAACCAATACGTGTTGAGTTACTTTTCCAGGTGGAAGAACTTGGTGAAACATTCGAATATGGAGAAGACTCCATCGTAATTAATGAGTTTAAATTTGCAGTGGATCGGTTCTCCATTTTTGGTGAAGAGGACCTCGAATTGGGTTCAAGTGATAGAATTGATTCCATGATATTTTTCTATCGTGAAGAGATGTCAAACAAAAACCTTGTTCTGGGAGTTGAATTAGGATTCCAGGAAGTTGACAGGTTTAATGGCTATGAAATGTTTCTGCGCCCGGTAGAAGAGCTCAGTAATGTCGATGACCGAGACTTTTTCGGATCAGAGGAGAACTATTCAGTTATAGCTATTGGGGAATTTAATGGTGAAGAATTCATCTATAACTCAACACTATCATTCGATAAATTTCAAGATTTCAGCACTATTCAGGTTGGTCAAGACAGTGAAACTTTAATTATCGATAAATCAATAATCATATCGGATCTTTTTATTGATGATTCTGAAGAACGAATTATTGATCCAACTGATCCAGACAATGAAGCGTTAATAAATAGTAATTTTGAAGAGAAATTAACTATTGAAGGATACTCACTTTCCCGATTTGTAGATATCGATTAATCTACTTTAAAAATATCAAAGCCGGCTGTTTAAATAAACAGGCCGGCTTTTTTTATTCTTCCTCATCTTATCCTTACTGAGCATTACTCTTTATATCCCAGCATGAATCAACTCACTGATTTATAGCTTCTTCTCAATAAAGATGTTTCCCTAAACATTTAAGGAATATCATACTCTTTGGGTGTGAAAATCTTATGATTTCTACTTTCTTTTCTACATCATAAGATACTTTCATAATTGTTTAAGTTAGTCATAAAAATAAATTTAATGATATCAATTTTAATATACTTGCAAAGAAATTTGTAAAAAAATCTTAAAAGTATATTTCAGTTTTATATTTCGGTCATGCATTAATAGCTTAGCATCATAATTATTCTCGCAGAAAATACTGTAGAGATTTTCTATAAAAATAATCATTCAATCACTAATTAAGCTTCATTATGATGAAAAAGGCGATACTACTATTCGTATTTAGTATGGCATTTTCGTTTTCTGCTTGGGCACAACAAACCGTTACCGGTGTTGTTACCGAAGCCGAAAGTGGAGAGCCATTAGCAGGTGTTACCGTTGTTGTTCAGGGAACAACAGTTGGTGCGTCTACTGATATAGATGGGCGTTATGAAATTAGCGTTCCGGAAGACCGAAATGTATTAGAATTTACATTTGTAGGTTTTGAGGCCGTCGAAGAGGAAATTGACGGTAGAACAGAAGTTAACGTTACGCTTGGAGAGGACCTTCAGCTGCTCGACGATGTTGTTGTGACAGGGTACGGTACTCTTTCGCGTCGGCAGGTAACCAGCTCAATTGGGCAGGTTAGCGCGTCTGATTTTGAAGATGTATCGCTTTCATCAGCAGATGAAGCACTACAGGGACGTGTTTCCGGTGTTCAGTTTACATCTAACACAGGAGTCGTTGGTGGAGCTTCCACTATACGAATTCGTGGAGCATCTTCTATTACCGCAAGTACTACACCACTTGTTGTGATTGATGGTACACCCGTAACCAATCCAACTACCGGTGGTAGTGCGTCTGTAGGTCAGGGATTAGGTGCTAATACAGGCTTGAATCCACTCGTGAACTTAAATCCTAATGATATTGAGTCATATGAAGTACTGAAAGATGCAGCTGCATCGGCGATATATGGTTCAAGAGGTTCCAATGGTGTAATTTTAATTACAACCAAACAGGGACGAGCTGATCAGCAGCAAGTAAATATACGCACATCAGCCGGTTTTGTTGAGGAGACCAATCGTTATGAAATGATGAATGGTCAAGAGTTTACAAACATCTGGAATGACGCGGGTGTTAACTTTTTTGAAGATAATGGTATTGGTGGTCTTTTTGGAGTATCCAATGAAGATGCCTGGTTTGATTCGGGTATAAATTCTGCAGTATTTGGTGCAGACTTTAGTTTAGATCCAGATCCTGAAAATATTGCAAGTACAGACTGGATGGATGCTGTAACCCAAAGAGGGTACATGCAGGAAACAAGTGCAAGTGTATCCGGTGGAACTGAGAATACCCGTTACTACATTTCCGGTAACTATAAATGGGAAGAAGGGTACATCCGCAAAAATGAGATGAACAGGTATTCAATGAGATTAAGAGTTGATCACGATCTCTCCGACAGAGTACAGGTTGGATTAAACTTAAATCCATCACGGTCTGATAATTTTAGAGTTTATTCCAGTAATGCTGTCGCAGCACCATACACATTTAGTGCGCTCTATTATCCGAATGTACCGATGCGTGATGATGAAGGAGC
>SKWF01000110.1 GCA_007129085.1 Balneolaceae bacterium
AAGAGCAGCAAATAACCGGTTATGCCGGGGATGTACAACTTCTGTGGCCGGTCTGGATCTCATCGCAAAACAGCTGGCTCTTCCATCGGTTTGATGAACGTGGATCTCGAAATTTGGTGCTCCTTGAACGCGACACCGGTATCGAAACAGTCATAGATGAGGACGATATCGACAATCGGCGGCCGGTATTGAGCCCGGATGAAAATCGGATCGCGTACACATCACTGCGGGATGAGGTGCCCAACGTGTTTATCTATGATTTTGAAGCGGAGAGTTCACAGCGGTTTACAAACCTGTTCACGGGCGGCGAGGTATACGGCTGGATGGCAGAGACGGATACCCTGAAGTCGGAAAAAATCTTGATCAATGCCAGTGAGACTAAGCGAAGGGATCAAATGCGTTGGGTGCCTGCCGATCGGGAAGTTTATCAACCCGATATTACTATTGAAGATTCGTATACAAGCTGGCGGGAGAAGCGTCCTCCGAATGAGATTTCGTCGTTCATCACCCCGGATGAGACGTTGATTACGGAGAGGTACGACTATAATTCGTGGAAAAACCTGACTCATGCGGTGTCGTTAGCGCTGCCATACTACGCCAATTCTGACAATTGGGGCGTTTTTGCAACCACCAACTGGGTGGAGCCGCTTGGTAAGCACACCATTTTTGGGCTGGGTTGGCTGTCGGCCGTAAACACGTCGGAAAAATCGTTTGGAGCCATTAGCTATTTGAATAATCAACTCTATCCGTCGTTGCTCTTTTCGTTCTATCGAACCCCCGCAAACGGCCGATTTTATGGCGATCGCTTTTTGATTGAGGAGCAGACCGGCGGGGAGGTGACCGCCATTTGGCCAATCGATGCGCTCGAAGCCCCCTATCAACGGGGTGGGATAGACGTACGGCTGCGTCATGTGTTGGTTGATCCGATTGATCGCACCCGGTTTGATGACGCCCCGCAACGACCGTTGCCCGAAAAAGGCCGCCAGACCGATTTGCGAATTGGCTGGCAGGTGAAAAAGCAGCGCCCCTGGCGGAATAATGCCATTCATCCGCTGGATGGATTTGGTTTGAGGATGTCCGTAACCGGCGCCGAAGAGATTTTGGGATCGGATGTGCGTTTTATCACCTCAGAGATTAATGCCTATAGCGTTCTTCCGGCCCTGGGACAACATCGAATTTTTGCCCACGCTCGTGCACAGGCGCAGTGGGGAGAGCCGCTGCCGCAGGATTATATCGGTTTTTCGCGGTATGACAATATCAGCCTGGATCTGCCGGGAGATGTCCCGTTTCAGTTTCTCAACAATGCCGAACGGGTGCGCGGCTATCGCGATTTTATTGCGGGTGATCGAGTGGCTTTTGGTAGCCTGGAGTATCGAATGCCGTTTTTGCCGTCGCTCCAAACCACTCTGCTCGGGTTGATTCGGTTTGGTGCCACATCTATCTCTCTGTTTAGTGATGCGGGTGTGGTGGGTAATGCAAGGTTTGATGACGGCACTATCGGTACCGAAATTCGTTGGGGAGCCGGCGCGGAGATAAAAAATCGTGTGAGCATTGCCGGTGTAGGGCTGACCCACGCGGTGGGAATTGCACAACCTGCTCAAGAACTTTTCGGGGATGCTAATACTGATCTTTACTACCGGGTACGGGCAGTTGTGCCGTTTTAATTTTTAGGTGGTATAATTCCTCGATACTTTGGGTCGGAATAAAGAAAGATAGCCAAAAATAACCTTTATTCCCCTCTTGAGAGGGGGTGGGGTGTGTTATCATACCAGAAGTATTTTTGGATATCTTTCTTCCCGTTGATACTCCGATGGCTCTGCCTCGGAGTAGTTCATTTAAAAGCGGTTTGATTTAACCGCATCAAGGAGAGTATCAAATATCGGGATATCGTGTTTTTTTAGCCACTGTTTATCCTGTTTCGGCTCATGGCGGGAGCGGATAAAAAATGGCGTGATCCCCAGTTCCACGGCCGGCTGCAGGTCGGTGATTTTATCGCCCGCCATGTAGGATGATGAAAAATCGACATTGAGCTGCTCGTCGGCTTTCAGGAACATGCCGGTATCAGGTTTTCGATCTTTCGGCGGATGGGTGTGTGGAGCGGGGTCAAATTTGGGATGATGCGGCGCCATGAGCCAGAGATCGATATTGACCCCCTCTTTTTCGAGTTCGGAATCCACCCAGCGGTGCAGTTTTTCAACTTGGCCGGCAGTGTAGTGCCCACGTGCAATGCCGGACTGATTAGTGACAATCACGATCTGAAACCCGGCTTCGTGGATCCGGCGAATCGCCTCCACGGCTCCATCACACCAGGTCCACTCCTCGCGGGTGTGTACAAAGTTATAATCCACGTTTATGGTGCCGTCGCGATCGAGGAAAAATGTTTTCTTAGCCATGGAAAGTTTTGGTTTTAACCTGAGTTCGATTCTTAAATCTGTTAAATATCTCACTAAAATCAGTCCAAAAAGGGCGTTAGTTAAGTTAATTCGTCAACAATTATGTCATGTCGGACCCCGATCCGACATCTCCTGCCAATATTTGGGATAGGATCCGCCGGCTGGCGGAAAGTGCGGGATGACGTCCTTTTTGGACTGATTTTACCATTATTTTAATCGAACCAGGCTTTTGCAGTTTTATCGGCGGCCCGTGAGTCTACACATATTTTTGCCGGCCGGCATGCCATCCTGATCCGAATTTAAAAATACTTACCACGAGCAGCAGCCCCAACGGAATTTCCCAATTTCCGGCAATATCAAAAGTAGCTCCAAAAAGTGCCGGTCCCGTAGCGGCAAAGGTATAGCCAACCGATTGCGAAACGCCGGACAACTCATTGGCTGATTCCGTATCGCGGCTTCGAAGTACGATGAAAAGCAGGGCTAAACCAAAACTTCCGCCCATACTCAACCCAAGCGTGGCCGACCAAAATGCTGCAAGCGTGGTGTTTGGCACCATCAAACCGATAATACTTACAATTTCGAGCGTGATAAGAAGTGCTAACGGCAGGTGCTGATTTTTCAGTTTGGAAGCCCATGCGGGAATAAAAAATGTACCGAATACACCGGCACCCTGGCAGAGTGAGACCAGCCACCCGGCTTCCACCGCACTGATTCCACGATCCTGGAGGATTTCGGGCAGCCATGCGATAATGATGTAGAATGTAAAGGATTGAAGCCCCATAAAAATGGCGACGTGCCAAGCCAGCTTTGAGCTGCCCAGCTGTTTAAGAGATTCACGCAGAGAGCGTTTTGCCACAACCTGGAAATTATTGCGAAGTTGAGGCAACCAAACCAACAGGGCGGCGATTGCTAAAATGGCCCAAATGCCGAGCGATCCACGCCAACCCAGTCCGGCATCCTGACTGAGCGGAACGCTGACACCGGCCGAAAGCGCAGCTCCAATTCCAAGCATACCGGAGTAGATACCGGTAACCAGTCCTGATTGGCGGGAGAATTTCTTTTTTACGATTCCCGGCAGCAGCACATTACCAAGCGCAATGGCGATACCAAGAATAATAGTGCCGGCAAAAAGCGGGAAGGAGCCGGGGATAACCCGCAGTAAAATTCCACCGGTTAAAATTACCAGTGCGAGTGCAAGCGTACCCTCCGTGCCGAATTTTCGCGTAAACAGCGGGGTCAATACAGAAATAATTCCAAATGCTAAAATTGGGAGTGTTGTAAGCATTCCCAGCATGGTATTTGAAAGGCCGGTATCCATCCGGATTTCAGAAATGAGAGGGCCAACAGCAGAAATTGAAGGGCGGAGATTGAGCGCAATCATGGCGATTGCGATAATTAAAAAAACTTTGGTTTTCTTCTCGGGTGACATGTGAAAGTTTAGAATCAAAAATAACCTCAAAGATACGAATCCTTTCTTCCAAATACGGCATAGAAATTAAATGAATGGAGTTGGAGGAATTGAGATATCCGGGAATAGATAGAGTAAAAAATCGGGTTGTAGAGGGCGCTCTGAATTTCTTTAGGGCTTATTTCCAATCTACGTTGTAAACCACAGATGCTATTCCTAATTTTAGGCGCAAATTTCAGAAAAAAGGATCGCTTTGAATCAATCAAAAATCATGACGGAAGAGGATCTGAATCGCACCTATATGCGATTCGCCCATCAATTCCTTGAACCGTTTGATGACCCCACTCAACCCGCAATTATAGGAATGCAGACTAGGGGAGTTCATATGGGGCGGCGAATTCTCGAAATTATTGAAGATAAATTTGGTGCCAAGCCCGATTTTGGAGTGCTCGATGTTACATTCTACCGCGATGATTTTCGAACAAAGCTAAAAATGCCTGAAGTACAGATAACGGAAATTCCTTTCGACCTTTATAACCGTGATGTGATTCTGGTGGATGATGTTCTGTACACCGGCCGCACAGTTCGGTCGGCAATGGATGCGCTGATGGCATACGGCCGTCCACGAAGCATAAAATTTTGCTGTATGGTTGATCGCGGCCATCGCGAACTGCCGGTTGCCGCAGATTATGTGGGAATGACGGTTCCAACTTATGAAAGAGAGGAAGTACGTGTGAAAGTAAAAGATCTGGATGGCGAAGATGCCGTTTATGTGGTAGAAACCCCGGAGGATGACAATGAGTAAACCGGATCTTGAAAATTATTCGTTTAATCAAAAACATCTGCTGGGTCTAAAGGACTACTCTGCAGAGGATATTCTATATGTTTTGGAGCAGGCGAAAACATTTCGCGAAGTTCTGGATCGGCCCGTGCCGAAAATCCCCACACTGCGCGATAAAACGATTGTAAATCTTTTTTACGAAAACAGCACACGGACACGGCTTTCGTTCGAGTTGGCTCAAAAACGGATGGGGGCCGATGTGGTCAATTTCTCATCCGGCACATCCAGCACCAAAAAAGGGGAGTCGCTGAAAGATACCATCCGCAACATCAGCTCCATGAAAATTGATATGGTGGTATCGCGACATGAAAGCCCGGGAGTACCGCACTTTTTAACTCGCTGTGTGGATGCGTCTATTATCAATGCCGGTGATGGAGCCCATGAACACCCGACCCAGGCGCTACTTGATATGTTTACGATGCAGCAAACCTACCCTGACTTGACCGGCAAAAAGATTGCCATTATCGGCGATATTTCCCACAGCAGGGTGGTTCGGTCTAATATTCTCGGGTTGATAAAGGTGGGAGCTGAAGTAACGGTTTGCGGCCCGAAATCGCTAATGCCAAAATTTGTGGAGACACTGGGAGCCAATGTCTCTTACAGCCTGGATGAGACACTTGCCTGGTGCGATATCGCGATGGCTCTTCGAATCCAGATGGAGAGAATCGGCGGCGGAACTGATCTTTTCCCAAGCGTTCGGGAGTATCATGAGACGTTTGGAATTAAAATGAGCCACCTCGAAAAATATCCCGATTTTACCATTATGCACCCCGGGCCGATTAATCGCGGAGTGGAGATGGAGAGTGATGTGGCCGACAGCGATCGCGCCGTAATTTTAAACCAGGTGACCAACGGTGTGGCTGTTCGAATGGCCGTTCTATACCTGTTGAGTGGCGGCACCCGGATTTAATAATTTCCCCCTTATCAAAGGGTTCCTCTTTTATCCCGCGTCAGCGAGATTTAGGGGGATGTTCGTGACATCTGTAAATAGTGCAGTGAACACCCCTATGTATTTCATTACGTGGGAATCGCCTTCGGCTCGGAGCCCCTTGTTAGGGGAGACTATCCTCCATTGCCCACCGCCGGCCGGACACTCCTTAAAGAATTTATAATTGATAAAAATTATGAATTTTTAGTTGGTACCTATTACCTGCTACTCAATACCTAATACTCGAATTACTCCTCCTTCTCCCGCCCGATTAACCAAAGAACAATAGCTACAAATAACCCCGGGTAGAACGGCTCAACCCCAAGAAACAGGTATCCGTGTTCCGATTCCGGCATGGTTGTTCCGAGTATCAGCCAGGCGAGTGACACCGCCGTACAGAGAATAATGGAGATGTAGACGAAGTTGGCTTTGAGCTGAAATGGCCGTAGGTAGATACCAAGAACCGGCAGCAGCATTCCGGGAATAAAAACGGAGCCGAGTACATACCAGAGATCGATAACGCTTGGGTAGATGATTATTAACAGAATTCCGATCAGTGCTGAGACGAAAATTCCAATTCGGGTTAACAGATTCGGATTTGTGTTGGGGAAATATTTCACCAGGTAATCTCGCCCCAGGGTCTGCCCGGAAATAAAAAGGTAGCTGTCCAGTGTAGACATGATAATGGCGAGCAGACTTACGAAGAAGAGTCCTTTTAGGCCTATTGGCAGAATTTGATCAGCTAAAATGGGGTAGGCCATGACCGGCTGTTCCAATCCGCCGCCAAGAATTGCAAAGGCATACAGCCCCGCAAAGCAGGTTAGAAAATCGAAGACGATCCAAAACCCTACCGACATAAACATCCCCTTTCGGGCTGTTTTGGGGGATTCAGCCGCAGCTGCCCGTTGATGGAAACTGGGATCAACAAAAGTCCACAGTGCAATGAAAAACCAGACGAGAATATATTGCCAGCTGTTTCCCCCGGTGGGGTCACGGTGTATATCGGAGACAGAAGTCCAAAGAGTTCCAATTCCTCCAAATTCTGCCATGGCGTAAATCAGCAGGATTATAAAGCCGGTAAACATTAGAATAACTTGCAGAATATCGGTGCGAATTACGGCACCAAATCCACCAATTGAGATATAGAGAACGGAGAATAGTGCTACCAGGGATGCATAGAGTAGAAACGGCGCGCTTCCACCGCTTAAGAATTGGAAAAGAAGTCCCAGCATTAGAATGTATGGTGCAGGGCTTACTAAAATAAAGATCGGCAGGGCGCTTAGCCGTCCCGACTTTTCATTGTATTTATTAGCTATTGCTTCGGGGATAGTTAGGGCTACATTTTCGCGCACTTTACCGGCCAGGAAAATTGCAAATAGTGCGGTAAATAGGTAGAATGGAACGCCCAACACCAGCCATTGAGAAATTCCAAACTGATAACTCCACTCGCCTACACCCAATATCCCGCCATACCAGGTAGAAACGAGCGTTGCAATAAATGCGGGTAGCGTAACTTTTCGACCACTTAACAGAAACTCCTCTTCAGACTCTGATGAAGAAGTTTTCCAGCTTAACCAAAGTAGAAAAGCAAAGTAGGCGCCAATAAGAGACCAATCAAACCAGGTAAAAGATGCTGTCACAACAGTTACTAATGAGTGTGGTTATGAATTTCAAACAGTAGAAGGTCGCCCTTTTTGTAGTGAATTTCGACAATTGATTCGGTTACTTCATTAGAGCTTCCATCGCGTACGCCATTCTCGAGAGTTTCAGCATTGAGCTGGTACTTCAAGCCTTTTGTTAAAACACCTGTTACTCTGCCCGAGAGCGGGAATAGGGATATTTGAGTACCGATTTGAAACGTTTTTTTAAATGGTGAATCGATCAGGTAGGCGTCTGTGTAGTTGTCCCGAAAGCGGATAGATTGGAATTGATTATGGAATTGCTTTAACACGGAGAAGTTTTTCAGGGTATGATCAACCCGTTTGCCGGTAGAACCAAATACGATAATATGTTGAGAGTTATGCCTTTTGGCTTCCAGAAGTGCTTTTTCTAAATCGTTGGTCTCTTGATCGGGAATTTTTTTAACCTCAAAAGAATTTTCGTCCTCTTGTTCAAAACTGTCTAGATCTCCAATAACGAGATCCGGAACCAAGTTGTAATTGCGTGCTATGTTACCGCCGCCATCGGCCGCAATAAAGAGATCGGCACGGGAGAGGGCTTTCTCCAGTAATTTTTTTTGGGGTGGAGTACCATCACAAAGAATTACGGCGTTTGTAACTGACAAATCGGCGATAATTTAATTTAAAACAGGAATTTAAAGTCTTTCTAAAATCAAATAACAATCAAAGTTGCTTTATATCTGTGGAACTGTGATTTTAGAAGGCTATTTTTCATCATAAAGGATAAAGATTTTATGTTTAAAGAGCTTATTAAAAAGCTAAAAAACTATCATCGAGTTGGGGTCTTTTCACATGTCAGGCCTGATGGCGACTGTATCGGTTCGCAAGTTGCCCTGTGCCGTTGGTTAGAGAAGAATGGTTTTGAGGTATCAGCATTTAATGATGATGATATACCCGAAAATCTGAGTTGGTTAAAACAATATTACACCATCGAAAAGCCGGATGCTTCAAAAGTTGAGGATTGTGACCTTTTTATAGTGGTTGATGGAAATGCTCCGCACAGGTTTGGAAGCTACGAAGAGTGGCAAGAAAAGAACAGGCGACCTGTGTTTATGATTGACCATCACCCCGAACCGGAGGATGCATTCGACCTGTCGGTTTCTGTGGAAGATGCCTCTTCAACTTGTGAGTTGATATACAATCTTTATGCCGAGCACAACCCGGAGCAGATTGATTCTGACTCAGCCAAAGCGATGTACACGGGTATTATAACTGATACGGGCTCACTACAATACGATAGCGTGAAACCTGAAACGATGGAGGCAGCTGCAGATCTACTTCGCAGAGGTCAATTTAAGCCGAATGAAGTAGCTGAGCAGGTATTTTCAAACCAAACTCTGCCGCAGTTGAAACTGCTGAGCCTGGCGATGAGTACAATTCAGCTTTTTGAAAACAATCAGATTGCTGTGATGACCGTTACAAAGGAGATGTTGGATAAAACCGGCACAACAAATGCCGATACAGGAGGTTTTGTAAGCTATCCACTAAGTATTACGGGCATAAAAGCAGCGGTATTATTGAAAGATTTGGACGATAAAGGAATAAAAATGAGCCTTCGCTCCAAAAGTAAAGTAGACGTTAATGTATGGGCTCGCGAACTTGGAGGTGGAGGGCACCGAAAAGCTGCCGGAGCATGGCACAAAGGGCCGTTAAACAGAGCCATTGAAGACACGGTGAAAATTGGCTCAAAACAGATTTCTGAACTTGAAGACGTATCGACAATATAGCATAGCTACGGTTTTTATACTGGTATTGATGGCAGGGTGCACGGGAAACTCGTCATCTGATGGCCATTTAGAACAGGTTGAAGCACCATTTTCCGCCTCCACTTTGGAGAATTCTAATGAAGATGGTGCAGAAATTTACAGGCCGGAGTCATCATCAAATAGAATTGTTGAGAGTCGTAATAATGCCATTACGAATGCTGTCGATAGCGCAAGTGCTGCAGTGGTTAGTATTATGAGCAGGAGAGTGGTGGATCGTCCGAATGATCCCAGAGAGGAGTTCTTTCGATATTTTTTCGGTTATGAACAACCCCGCGAAGATAGCAATATGGGATCCGGCTTTTTGATTAGTGAAGATGGACTAATTGTGACTAACCAACATGTGGTTGGCGCCAATCCTGATGAGATTATGATCTCCACCATCTACGGAGAAACCTATGAAGCTGAACTGATAGGTAGTGATGAGCTGACAGACGTGGCGCTTTTGAGAGTTCGAGAGAACAAGGCATTTCCATTTGTAGAGTTTAGCAATTCAGATGACATTTTAGTTGGAGAGTGGGCCATTGCACTCGGGAACCCGTTTGGCCTGTTTGAGGATGGCCAACCCACAGTAACCGTTGGGGTGATTAGTGCCAAGAACCGTGATTTTCGCCCCGACCCTAATAACCCACGCGTTTATATTGATATGATTCAGACTGATGCCGCCATTAATCGTGGCAATTCAGGTGGCCCGCTTCTGAATAGTGCAGGAGAAGTAATTGGAATGAATACGTTCATCTACACGGGAGGTACCGGAGCGGGTTTTGTTGGCCTGAGTTTTGCAATTCCAAGCAATCGGATTGATAAAATTATCTCCCAACTTTTAACCAGTGGATCTGTGGTGCTGGATTACGATCCCGGAATGGAATTTACATCCATGACGGAGCAGCTGGTATATCGCTATCGGCTGCCGTATGTGCAGGGATTATTGGTAACCAGCGTAAATAAAGATGGGCCGGCATTTTCGTGCGGTATTATGCCGGGAGATGTAATTTTGAAAATTGGCGATGAACGTGTTTTGAGTGAAATGCACGCATGGGCTCTCTTGAGGGAGTATGATGAGGGTGACTCCATGGAGATAGAGTTGATTCGAGACAACAGGCAATATGAAACAGAAATGTTGCTTAGGCCAAGTATTCGAGCGGAAAGCAGCGGTGATTAAATTAAAAAAAGCCGCACCCAAATAAATGGATGCGGCCTTCAACTCTTGATTTCGTAAATAAAGTCAAACTCTCTATTGATTAATATTGAGTGTTTAATCAATAGTCTTCATATGTATGAACCTCACCAACCCGATTCCTTACACTTTTAATTGAAATTATTTTTGAATCAGTCGTAAACTGTTCAATTGGGTCAATAATTTGGTACATTTTAGCATGCTTGCTCAAAAAGAAAATCCCAAACATACAGAGTACTTATTAGAGGTGCCTGAAGGCCAACACACTGATATCCGGCTTGATAAATATATCACCTCGTTTATACAGAACGCCACACGAAATAAAGTGCAGAAGGCGATAAAAGATGGCTATGTGATGGTGAATGGAAAGCTAGAAAAACCATCATACACCATGCAGCCGGGCGATAAAATTGAAATTAAGCTTCCAAAACCGCCCCCTCCAAAAGCCGAACCGGAAAAGATGGATCTGGATATTGTTTATGAGGATGATGATATCATTATCGTAAATAAATCTGCTGATATGGTGGTGCATCCTGCTTTCGGGAATTGGACGGGGACTTTGGTAAATGGACTGCTTCATCATACCAATAAAAACTTATCTAAATCAGATGAGGAGACGTTGCGCCCGGGAATCGTTCATCGGCTGGATAAAAATACAAGCGGGTTGCTTGTTGTGGCTAAAAATGAAATAGCCCACAGTAAACTTTCAAAACAGTTTGCTGAAAAAACCGCCAAGCGTAAATACTGGGCAATTGTATGGGGGCATCCACCCGAAGAGGGAACCATAGTTGAAAATTTGGGCCGCTCTCCAAAAGATCGAAAGATCATGACGGTGCTGCCGGATGGAGAAGGGAAAAAGGGGATTACACACTATCGCAGAATTGAAATTTTTGATCACCTCTCTTTGCTGGAAATTCAGCTTGAAACCGGGCGTACTCATCAAATAAGAGTGCACATGCAACATGAAGGCTACTACGTGTTTGGAGATACTACTTACGGAGGTGATTCGGTTCGGTATGGAGCGAATACAGGGAGTAGAAAGGCGATGTTTAATAACATGTTTGCCCGTATGCAGGATCAGGCGCTGCATGCAAGAACGCTTGGGATAACACATCCAACTACTGAGGAATTTATGGAGTTCGATTCTCCGCTTCCCGAAGATTTTGAGTACGTGTTAAATAAGCTAAGACAAAATTGTAAAGTTGAATAAACGGATATGTCAGATAAAAAGAAGAATATTAATATAGAAGTAGAGTTAGACGAAAAGAACATTCCATCGGATATTACCTGGAATGCCACCGACCTGAATGGGTACGAGGAGGCGTCGTGCCGGGCTATGCTCCTGGCGTTGTGGGATCATAATAACAAAGATACACTCCGCTTGGATTTATGGACGCGTGATATGACCGTGGATGAAATGAAGATTTTTTTCCATCAAACATTGGTGACGATGGCCGACACACTCGAAAATTCAACCAATGATGAACGAATAAGTGGCGATATGAGAGATTTTTGCGCTTATTTTGCGGAAAAAATGGATATTAAAACCTAAATGAGAGTTCGGTTTCATCAACCGGAAGAAAAGTTCTTATATTAGCCATTCCGAAATTTTAAAAAATTGAATAACAATGCAATATCTCGATTTTGAACAGCCGATTGCAGATCTGGAACAGAAAATTAAAGAGCTGCAGGATATATCGGTAGAGGATGAAGTATTGAAACCGGAAATTGACCGGCTTAAGAAAAAGGCCGATCAGCTGCGGGAATCTATTTTTACCAATCTTACCCGTTGGCAGCGCGTGCAGCTTGCACGTCATCCGGAGCGTCCTTACACCATGAATTACATCGACCGAATAGCCGACGATTTTGTAGAGCTTTATGGTGATCGGTACTATGGTGACGACAAGGCCATTATTGGCGGTTTTGCTACCATTGATGGTGATTCCGTGATGATTATTGGCCATCAGAAAGGGCGTGATACTAAAAGCCGTCAGTACCGAAATTTCGGAATGGCCAACCCTGAAGGCTATCGAAAAGCGTATCGTTTGATGAAGCTGGCCGAAAAGTTTGATGTGCCGATCATAACTCTGCTGGATACTCCCGGGGCCTACCCCGGTTTGGAGGCCGAAGAGCGTGGCCAGGCGGAGGCGATTGCAAAAAATCTGAAAATGATGGCGATGCTGGAAGTACCATTTGTAACCATTGTTATTGGCGAAGGAGCCAGTGGTGGCGCAATTGGCATCGGGATGGGAAACGAAGTGTACATGATGGAGAACACCTGGTATTCGGTGATTGCCCCGGAATCGTGCTCTTCTATTCTATGGAAAAACTGGGATTACAAAGAGCAGGCTGCGGCAGCTCTCAAATTAACAGCTCCCGATCTGCTTGAACTGAAAATTATTGACGGAATTATTCCTGAACCTCTCGGCGGTGCCCATCGGGATTACGATGCGGCCGCTGAAGCTGTTAAAAAGCAGTGCAAAGAAAGTTTAAAACGATTGACAAAAATGAAGCCCGGAAAGCTGATTGATCATCGAATCGAGAAATATTCCTCAATGGGTGCATGGCAGCAGGCCAAATAATCATAGGTATTTGGAATGATAACATTTCCGGAATCGGCACCCATTTATTCCCATAAGCATAAATTGCGGAGCCGATACGGAGAGACGGATCAGATGGGGTACGTTTACTACGGCCACTACCTCGGCTATTTTGAAGTGGCGCGTACCGAAATGATTCGCCAAGCGGGCTATTCGTACCGGCAGCTTGAAGAAGACGGATACATGTTGCCGGTGATCTATTCACAGATCGCGTACAAGTCTCCCATATTTTATGATGAGGAGATGACTATTGAGGTTTTACTATTCGATGAGCCTGCAGTTAAGCTGAATACTTACTACAAAATTTGGACAGATCGGCGGGATACTCCCCATATTTTAGGTGAAGTGACACTCTGTTTTGCTAAAATGGCTGATCAAAAACCGTGCAGAGCTCCGAATCTGTTTTTGGAAAAAATTCGCAACTCTTAACGCGGCGATGAAACATCAACCCCTATATCTCTTCGTGTTTATTGCCCTGGGGTTTATGCTGCTATTTTCGATGGGGGAAATATTGTGGGGCTCATCGCAAGGAAAACACTGGACAGAAATGCTGTTTTTGGGAATTTGCCACAATCTGCCCGATCGTACATTCAGCGCTGATGGGTACTTTATGGCCGTAAACACACGATGTTTTGGAATTTTTGCAGGGTTATGGTTCGGCTGGGGCATGATCCCCTGGTTGAAATCAATAACCGACCAAAAAAAGTGGCCGATTTGGGTACTTTTATTTGCAGTGGTTATTCAAATCATCGATTATACGGGCAACTTATTTCACATTTGGGAAAACACAAATCACTCCCGAGCTTTACTGGGAATGGCGTTGGGAATTGCAATACCCACCGCATTGGCGGATCAATTTCAGATACGAAAAACTAAAAAAACAGACAGGTAACGATGATGGAAGAAGAGATTCAATCGGAAGAACAGAAAACAATTAGTGATTTTTGGCCTTCAATTGCCGTTTCGGGCGGTATTTTTGGTGTGATTATTTTTGCCCTGGGGTTGGTTTTTGGCTATATGCAGATCAACGCTGAGCCAACCGGAGCTATTTTGTCACCTCTGATGTTGAGCGGAGTAGTTATCTGCCTGGTGGTGGCGCTGGCCGGTGGAGTTGCCATTTGGCACTACACAAAAGAGGAGACGCCATACGTAAAATTGGGACAGGGCGCCCTCATTGGATTTTTAACCGGCGCAGTATTGGTTGTTGTCAGCACAGTGTTAAATGAATTGTGGCACTTTATTGATCCCGATTACACACAAAAAATGATGGAAGCCACCATTGCAAATATTGAGGCGATGGATATGCCGGCTGAGCAAAAACAAATGATGATCGATTCTACGGCGGAAACCATGCGTGCACAACAATCTATATTTCAGCAGATTTTATATGGAATTCCGATGTACGGTATTCTAAATCTAATTACCGGAATGATTGCCGTGAAAATTTTCGGCAAGAAAAAAGAACAGGAGACATTTTAGTCCTTGAATACTCCAGATAATTCGTCATTCGATTACAGATCTACAATACAATCGTGGGCCACACGGAATGGGTTCGCTCACTGGGCGGTAGCCATGATGTGGCTAATTGCAGCATTTGTGCTATTTCAGCTTTCGGCCGGCGCAGTTTACACAGCACTACTATTTCTTGCCGGAGAGGTTCAATCGGTAAGTGATCTTGAGGCAGCCATGATGTCGAGGCTGGACCTTTTGTTCATAGGTAACTCTGTCGGGCAAGTGGTTTTCCTTGGAGCCGCCACGTTTTTAGTCGTAAAGTTAAATACAGCCGAAGAAACTGCCCGTGAATTCCTCCGAATTTCGTGGGATGATCAAACTGTGAAATACCTGGTTCTTGCAGCACTTTTTGTTGTGGTCGTTCAGCCGATCGTTCTCTTTTTAGGGTTTTTAAACTCCTTTCTGCCGGTGCCAGATTCGATGTCTCTAATGCAGGAGTCGCAGTACGAGATGATAAAAAACTTCCTCACATCCGATGGTGTGATGTGGTTTGGCCTGTTTCATATTGCTTTAATTCCGGCTTTCGCAGAAGAGTTTCTGTTCAGGGGATACATCCTGCGTGCGTTTGAAAAAAGCTGGGGAATTATTGTAGCTATAATCGTATCAAGCCTCATCTTTGGCATGTTTCATCTGCAGATTACCAACTTATTACCACTTGCAGCACTTGGTGCCATGCTGGCGGTATTAACAGTTTACAGCGGGTCGATATGGCCGGCAGTTTTAGCTCATTTTATAAATAATGGAGCGGCAGTAGTTACCGCAACATACTATCCCGAAATTGCTTTTGGTGATCTGTCTGCATCCACAATGCCCCCCATCTGGGCTCTGGCACTGAGTATTATATGCACAGCTGTTTTGGTGCGTTACATGGTTTCATCATCAAAAAACAGCATATTATCATGAGCTTTTTTAGAGGTCCAAAGCCAAACGAAGTTGAAAACTGGGTATGTGTAATGGAAACCAACCTTGAATTCGAAGGGGAGATGGCTAAAAACTACCTGGCCAATCAAAAAATTCCATCCAATATTCTGTCCAAGCGCGACTCGGCCCACGGGTTAAATGTTGGAGAGATGTCCCTCATTTATCTGTATGTACCCGAAGGATTTGAGAAAAAAGCCAGGAAAGCCCTGGCCGAATTCAGAGAAGAACTTGATGATGATGAAGAGTAAATTGTGAGTGAACTAAGTAAACGAATACTATTTGCTGTACCTGCGGCCATTCTTTTTTTGGCAATCATGTGGCTCGGGGGAATCTATTTCGAAATACTAATCGGTATAATTGCGGCCGGAACTATGTGGGAAATTCATCGGCTGACCCAACATGCCGGTGCTCCGGACTATTTTATTGCCAGCGGTTTGATTGCAGTCTTGATCTGGTTTAGTGCACGAATTCCCATTACGGCACTCTATGTGGGAGCTGCTCTGGTAATAGTTATAACTCTATGGTCATTCTTCAGTTCAAACAGGGAGGGATCGAAGCGCTGGTTCAGCACACTTTTCTGCGGAATTTATGCACCCTTGGGATTTTTACTGGTTGTAGAAATACGCAGTATGGGATTAACAATCGAGGGGTTTTGGCTTACCGTAGCCGTAGTATTAATGATTTGGGGGAATGATATTTTCGCCTATTTCGGGGGGAAATCGTTTGGCAAACATCCATTGGCTCCAAAAATCAGCCCAAACAAAACATGGGAGGGATTCTTCTCCGGTTTCTTGGGAGCGGCCTTCGGGGTGATGATCGCCTATCTATTGGCAGAGCCCTTTCCTGTTTCGCTGTTATTACTCATTCCGGCAGTTATTATAGCCAGTATTTTTGGCCCGTTGGGGGATCTGCTCGAAAGCCGCCTAAAGCGGATTGCCGGTGTAAAAGACTCCTCATCCATACTTCCCGGCCACGGTGGATTGT
>SKWF01000073.1 GCA_007129085.1 Balneolaceae bacterium
ATTGTGTATGAAAGATCTAATTAGACCGTAGTATTTCTGATCTAAAAAACCCGCAATGTTTCTTTACCATCACCGGCAGTTTGGCAGAAATTAAGTAGCCTTTGAGAAGAAAAAACATTGCGGGTTCTATCCAACGTGTAATTATTGATAGAACTAATCCTTAAATGTCAATTTAAAAACAACAAGTGCACCCACCAGCAAAAGGGTAATTCCGTTTGCTAAAATAATGGGGAGATCCAGGATCAGCAGGCCGTAAATAAGCCACATTATCACTCCACCGGTAAATATTGAAAATGTACCAAGGGAGAGATCTTTTGCCGATTTCGACTTCCAGGTTTTTATCACCTGCGGTAAAAACGCAATGGTGGTAAGCGTGGCGGCAATAAGTCCAATAACGGTAACAGATGTAATTTCAGGCATCAGGTTTAGACAAAGTTGAAGTTATATCTTACGGGCAAGTGCATAAATGCCATTCCCCTTTCGGTTTGATGTATACAGATCAGCCAGATTCATCAACAGGCAAAACGGCATCACAACAGGATAGTACAGAAGTAGCGGCAAGAAAGCCATCAACCCGATTTTATTGAACCACAGCATCGGCCACTTTACAGATAGCACCCACGCCTTGTGTCCCCAAAATCCGTACGTGTAATGTACGTTTTGAACTCTGAATCCTGCTTCGGTAAGCTTTTCGGAAATCTCATCTTTGGAGTAACCGGGGCGGGCGTGCTCGCCGACAAATGAGTCATCCTCTTCCCCATCCTCTTCCGAATAGTGTGATGGAGAGTGCATCAACAGAAACCCGCCTTTGTGTAGATGGGCCGAAATATTTTTCATGACCCGCAGATCTTCCTCAATATGCTCCAACACATCAATACAGATTGCGGCATCATATTTTTTTCCGGTATCCAGTTCCAACAGGTCGGCTTCGCTAAATGTAATCCTCTCCTGTTTAATCTCTTGCTCAAAATAGTGACGGCAATCGGCCAGGTAATCTTTCTTTACGTCAACTGCATCAACCCGAACATTGGAAAACGTACTTAATAAAAATCGGTCGTACTGGCCAAAACCTGATCCTGCATCCAAGAGAGTCCACACTCCCCCGTTATCGAGCCGTCTACCCTCTTTTTTTAACAATCGTCGGATATGCCAGCTTCTCAGAAAAAAGAGATCGAGCAGAGCGTAAAATAGTCGTCTTAAAACCTTTGAGTTTTTTATGATCCGAGAAAATTTATCCTTTACCGGATCGTACTCGATTTTGCTCATAAACCCGCACGTTTTTCGATGCCGGGCTTAAATTTCCTGTGCCTGCTTTTGTTGATCATCTCCCCCAGAAAACCGATGGAGAAAAACTGAACTCCCACTACAACCATCAGGATACCGAGGAAAAAGAGTGGGCGATTGGCAATCGGTTCATTCCAAAAAACTTTGAGCGCTGCAATATAGAAATTGATCAAAAAACCGATTGCGGTAGATAACACACCAATGGTGCCAAAGAAATGCATTGGCTGCTGCATATATCGGTTCACAAACAGAAGTGTGAGCAGATCCAGAAAACCATTCATAAACCGAGAGAGGCCAAACTTGGTTTTCCCGTATTTACGGGGGTGATGTTTTACCTCCTGTTCTTCAATTTTGCCGTATCCCTCCCATTTTGCAAGAAGTGGAATATAGCGATGGAGTTCGCCATAGAGATGGATATTTTCGACAACTTCGCGCCGGTAGGCTTTGAGTCCGCAGTTAAAATCGTGGAGTTGAATACCGGTTGTCCAGCGCGTAACGGCATTAAAAAATCTAGAAGGTACCGTTTTCGTAATGGGGTCGTGGCGCACGCGTTTCCAGCCGCTGACAAGATCCTTTCCATTTTTGAGGCTTTCAATCATCTTCGGAATTTCGGCGGGATCATCCTGCAGGTCAGCATCCATGGTGACAATGTAGCTTCCGCTGGCTGCATCGAAACCGGCCTGCAGCGCTGAGCTTTTACCATAATTACGCCGCAACTTCACACCTTTTAAGTGTGATGATTTTCGTGCCAGCTCTTCAATCACCTGCCAAGAGCCGTCATCAGAACCATCATCAACAAAAAGAACTTCGTAATTACTATCCTTCAGGGAATCTTCAATCCTGTTGGCAAGCTCCCGCAGTGAATCCTCCTCGTTAAAGAGTGGAATTACCACACTAATCTCTACCTCTTCGGGAGAAGATTGTGTAAGTTTATGTATATTCTGTTCAGCCACAGGCTTGCATATATGTTAGAATCTTAGGATTCTGTCGTTTGTCGGTAAACAAAGAAAATAATGGATTTCAGCGTTATGAAGAAATTGTATTACTCAATCGGTGAAGTTAGCGATATTACCTCCATAGAACCGCATGTTCTGCGCTACTGGGAGACAATCTTTAAAGATCTCTCTCCACGAAAAAACAAAGCAGGAAACCGAACTTATCGAGAAGAAGATCTAACGCTGATTCTTAAGTTGAAGGATCTGATCCAGAATAAAAAATATAGTACTGCCGGCGCCAAAAAGATTATTGAAGAAGGCGAACCTGAAAAAAAGAGTACAAAGGCCGAACCACTACCGGTTGAGACGCAAAAAGATCTTAAAGAGGTAAAAGTGTTTCTCGAAAAATTGTATCAGAAATTATAGCTCCGTTAACGGATCGTCGGCCTTTTGGGCAAACCCGACCATGAGCATATATAAAAATTCAGCACATATCAGTACCGCCACGCTCACCAGATGCATTAACTGAAGAAAACCCGGGATATTCAGCCACTCCATTCCAAGCCCGATAAACATCTGTAGAATAATAAGGCCTGCAATCACGTAACCCAATGTTTTTAGTTTTGATGGAGCATCAAATTTGCGGTTGTAATACACCAATAGAGCACCCATGATAATTACCAACCACGAAAAGCTTCGATGGACAGCATAAAGCCACCCCATTCCATCAAGCCACATCTCACGCGGAAGCTCCTCTACATTTTTAGCTACATCTACCGCCTCCCGAACCTGCGTTCCCAACACCAATTGTACCAACGTAAGAAACAGCACACTTCCCGATACCCATAACAGCATCCGCTTGTGGTGATCCGTAAGCCGTATTGCAAGCTGTTCATTCATAGCCCTGAATGACGCAAAGAGAAGAGTATTTACAATGACGACTGCCAGCACCATATGGATGGTAATCATACCTGCACTCAATCCCGAACGCACAACCTGTCCACCTAACCACCCTTGCACCAATACCAGAATAAATGCCGCGGCCGAGGAGTACGTTACAACCGGATCAATTTTTCTATACTTAAACGAAAAGATGAACGTAAGCGTGATTAGAAAACCAATCAATACTCCCACCAGTCTGTTTATATATTCGAGCCAGGTGTGCAGTGGGTTAAAAAGCGACGCATCGTATTGAGAAGGCAGGTCTGCAGCCGAGGTTGGCGGAATCCACATACCGAAACATTGCGGCCAATCGGGGCACCCTAAACCGGCTCCGGATGCACGAACCAAACCCCCAACAAAAATAAGCACCAGAGTTGCAATTACTGTAGTAATAGCCGTTTTTTGATATAAATTCAGATTCATGCGGGGTTCACATTAATGGTAGATTTTCATGACACAGGCACATCACAACGATGGCACTCAAATAGCACATTTTACCTCTAACGATAATACATTACTTTTTTGAAGCAGATATTAATTAAGGTAACATATCAATCTTAAAAAGGTTAATTTTCGGGCTTACATTCGAAAAATTTTTTAGATGGACAAAACAGAAACACAGACAGGCAGCTCAAGCGTTTTCCTCGATACCGTAAGTGATTACTACGAGCTCACAAAGCCGGGAATCACCTTTAGTGTATTGGCGAGTATGCTCATCGGTTTTTTGATGGGGACGGCGGGGTCACTCGATTTCCCCCTGATGTTCCATGCAATTTTGGGTACCTACCTGATTGCAGCGGGAACCTCCGCTCACAACATGTTCATTGAGCGCGGCCTCGATGGGTTAATGCATCGTACCAGCAAACGCCCAATTCCTGATTCAAGAATCAGCTCTAAAAACAGCCTGATATTTTCTGTTACACTCATATTTTCCGGACTATTCTATCTTCTTTTGATGGTCAACCCCGTTGCGGGAATTGTATCTCTTGCCACCACCATCATTTATCTTTTTGCATATACCCCACTCAAGAGAATCTCAGCACTTAACGTATTTGTTGGCGCAATTCCGGGAGCACTTCCCGTTGTTGGCGGATGGGCTGCTGCCTCGGGAACCGTTTTTGAGCACGGCATGTGGATTCTCTTTGGCATTGTATTTTGCTGGCAGGTGCCTCACGTTATCTCTATCGCATGGGTTTGCCGAAAAGATTACGAGCACGCCGGCTTTCAGATGCTGCCCAAAAATGACCCAATGGGCTTAAAAGCTGTCATCTGGGTGATTCTGCCTATGCTTATTCTTTTTCCCACCGTATATAAACTTTACGCGATGGATTTGGTAAGCTGGATCTATCTCGGCGGAGCACTACTTTCATCTGCTCTGTTTCTCTATTACGGCATTAAGTTTGCCGTTGCAAGAGATATCTCAACGGCTAAAGGGGTGATGTTCTCCTCTTTCGCCTACCTGCCTCTCATATGGATTTTCATCTTCCTCGACTGGATTATTCTTTAATAGACTATTGGAAAAGAGCATACGGTCTGATGAGTTTAAAGCTGAATATTTAAGAATACAGCTA
>SKWF01000297.1 GCA_007129085.1 Balneolaceae bacterium
ACAAAGCTGACTCCTACGGCCATTTTGAAGGAGAAGAAGAATACCTGCGTAAAGTGCGTCAATTTGACGAGCGTATCGGCAAATATATCGACAAGCTGGATGATGATATAAACATCATTATCTATTCCGATCACGGGATGGTCTTTGGAGAAGGAGTAGAACTCGATAAACAGATTAGCGAGCGGTTCAGCGAAGAGATAAAAATCTACTCTTATCCCACCATGTATCTGAAAGAGGGGACTGATGCGGAAACCATGGCAAAAAAGGTTATTGAAGAAACAGACCTCGATTTTGCCTTTTTTCTACAAGACCGGATGACCGCAAAAGGGTTTTTCGAAAACAGCACGCTCTATTTTGAGTACCAAGATGGGAAAATTCGATATCGCCATGATGGCCCCGACCCGTTTGATTATTTCGAGAACGGCTACAATGGCGAGTATCTTACAGCTGATGAGTGGCTCTCCCTTACCATTAATTTAGATTATCCCGCCACGCCGGTAAAAGTGTTCGCCTTTCTGCAAAACCCCAATGCAGGGGAGATCGTCACCTCGCTCGATAACACCAAGTTCAATAAAACCGGGTATAGCCAAATGGGTAATCACGGCGGATTTACCGCTACCGATGTAGTTGTACCGGTTATGGTTCGCGGACCTGACGTGGGATATATCGGGGAGTTCGACAAACTATGGCTACAGGAGCTCTTTAACGAACTAGATCAGTTTACCTTCAAGCAAGAGCCCAAGCGAGACACCCACTACATTTCCTCGCGTTACGATTTCAGCACCAATACAAACCGTACCGTTACTGCTTTCTCCCCCACCTACCGGTTTCGCCTCGGGGCAGATATCGATTTCGGAGATTTTAACGGTGCAGATCTAAATCAAGTTTGGGGGAAGTACGACATATTCAGATCGCAACTAGCCCGTGTATGGATTGGTGGCGGGGTAGATTTCAGCCGAACAGACACCGTTGGGATGTTCATGATTCGCCACGAGTTTAGAATCCGAAACTTTTCGGCTAAAACATCACTTACCACCAATAAGAACAACCAGTTTACCCTCGCCTACGACATCCACGACAACTTTTCCCTCGAGCTCACCAACTTCAGCGCTGTCGGCTTCCGACTCAGTTTATAACAGTTACAGCACCCCGTTGTAAGAAATCTCCCCACATCGTAATCATATTTTCCCTGATATTTTATGGGTGGGAAGGAGTGTATCATATAGTAGAGATTAAAACGAACTCAAACAGTAATCCCAAAATCATGGAAGCACTACTTCAACAATCCGCCAAAAAACAGCAATCGTCACTTTCCGATCAGGATCTTAAATTTTTTAAAGAATTGATCATCCAAAAGATCGATGAAGCAACCGAAGAGATTGACTTTTTACTCGATAGCGTTAATGAAATGCGTGATTCTGAGAGTGCTGATGTTTCATCCGGCCAGCATCACCCGGCAGATTTGGGAAGTAGTCAAGCGATGATTCAGCTCAACTATAGCCTTATTGAGCGAACCCGAAAATTCATCCGACAGCTAAACCGCGCCCTCGAACGTATCGAAAACGGTACATACGGAATTTGCAAAGTTACCGGTAAACCGATTGCCAAAGAGCGGCTTAAGGCTGCGCCCCATACCCAACACAGTATCGAAGCAAAATTGGGCCACAAACCTCAACCCGTACGGAGGTAACTATGAAAGCGTCTAAATATCACCCAAAAAAGAGTATAAATACGCAACCGGGTAACCATCGCACAAAACGCGATCTGGTTAAACTGGCAGATAACCTCTCCAAGGGAGTTTATAAAAAAGAGAGCGAACAGAGGGAGAAGATTCTCCAAATGATCGTGAACGAACTAAACGGTACCGCGGAGAGTCCGCCATAAGTTACATTTGATTAGTGGAATGGTTTATTGAGAATGAGGCCCATCTGTGTGAAAGCAGTTGGGCTTATTTTTTAGGAGTCCTTTTTAAAGCCTACTTTTATTCCTGTTTTCCCGAAAACCACTTCCAATCAAGAGATTTTTTGTCAGCACCATTCATAAGTACAAAAACTCCAAGCAGAAGCATCGATAGGTCGAGCCTCAACGCATGGGCAAAACCCCAAAACCCATCGGCAAGCTGGGGAAGTTTTGTGGTAATTACAGCAACCGCCATAATTATTACGATGGGGATTGACGCAAGACGAGTAGCAAGGCCAAATAAAATCAGCAGCGCACAAACCGTTTCAAAAAAACCGACAAAATAGGCCGTAAATTCAGGGAAAGGGAAACCCATCTCTATAAATCTTCCCGGCCCCATATCATCCGGAAAAATAAATTTTTGCAGCCCGGCTACTAAAAATACATAGCCGAGTATCAGCCTTACGATGATGAATCCCTTAATATCATTGGTTTTAAATAGCTTATCCATATTGTGTATATCTGTTTTTTATATTCCGTTTATAAACTAAAAAAGAAAGCGGCACTATCAATATTCACTTTTTCCAGTGTTTCCCACCCAGCTTTTTATCTGTCTCTCGCCAACCGGGCAAAAACTGATCCATCAATCCATAAAAACGCCGGCTGTGCAGCCGCTCCAGCAGATGGGTCATCTCATGCACCACAATATACTCCAAAAACTCCGGGTCCCGTTTTGCCAGGTGCAGGCTCAGCCAAATTCTGCCGGCCCGCACATTACACGTTCCCCAGCGCGTCTTCATCTTTTTTACGCCCCACTCTTTCACCGTTACGCCCATCACCGGCTCCCACTTTTCAATCAGCGCCGGAATCTCCTGCTTCATTTTTGCGCGGTACCACTCCCTCATCACCTTTTCCCTTTTTTCCACAGCGGTTTTCGGCCTGATGAACATATTAATTTCACCCGAGCCGTTCAGACAGACCTGCGGCGCAGCATTCTCTTCTTTTACCCGTAACCTGTACGGCTCTCCCCACAGGTAGTGCGTCTCTCCATCTGTAAACTTCGGAGCGGGCAGCGAATCACTCGAACTCTTTTTCTGCAAATGCTTCTTCACCCAGTCGATTTTCGACTCCGCAAATCGGTAGATCTCGCGGTCACTCACCCTTTTCGGACTCGATATCCGCACAAATCCACTCGACCGATAGACCACAATCCGCAGATGCTTCACCCGCTTTCGCGTAACCTCAATCGGTATTCCGTCAATATCTATATGGTGTTTTTTGCTTCTCATAATCAAAATGAATGATATCGCATTTGGCTGCGTATTAAAAGAGCAAAGGCACAATTTTCGCCCCACAAAACAACATTCGTCTTATGGACAAAAAACTAATCACCGACTTCACCAATCTCGCCAATCAACAGTGGCAAGTGATCAACGACGGGGTGATGGGCGGCCTCTCCGATAGTCAATTTCAAATAAACGCCGAGGGTAATGCCGTTTTTTTGGGCACGGTTTCGCTGAAAAACAACGGCGGTTTTACATCCGTAAAAAACAGGGAGCCTATAAACCTGCAGGGGTATAAAGGCATACGGCTAACTATCCGGGGTGATGGAAACCGCTACAGCTTTCGAATCCAGACTGGTGAAGGGAGTAAAACGCACAAATGGAGCTACGAATGCCGGTTTGATACAGACCCAAACTCCACCGAAGAGATTCTGCTCCCATTCGATGATTTCAAACCCACCTATCGCGGCTCAACGCCAAAGGGAGTTCCACCTCTTGACCCGGGCAGCATCCATAATTTCGGCTTTTTAATCAGTGATAAACAGGAGGGCGAATTCCGCCTGGAGATCGAAAAAGTTGAGGCGTATGCGTAAGCTATATATGGAAATAGATCCGCAAAGTCTTTGGAGACTTTGCGGATCTGGCCCCCTCTTGTGTTCTCCCCCACCAATGGGGGAGAAATCTTGAAAAATGTTTATAAGTAAATTGAAGAGTCCCCTTCCCTGCCGTGCATCTGCGATGGGGAAGGGACAGGGATGGGGCAAGTTGAGAGCTATAAATTCAAGAAGAAGCACTCGCTGGGGTATCAGCTGCGGAATGACGCCCTTATCAGTCATTACTTTTTATCAGAACAGCTGACGCTGACAGAAACCCGGAAAAACACTGGGAATGCTGTCAGGTCTAGTCAGATTATTAGCGTTGGAGATAGATCCGCAAAGTCTCCAAAGACTTTGCGGATCTCATTAAGTTCATCTTCGCGTCTCTTTTCTATTTCTTCCACTCCGTATGGAAAAACTCACCACGCGGGCGATCGGTCCGCTCGTAGGTGTGCGCGCCGAAATAATCGCGCTGTGCCTGTATAATATTTGCCGGCAATCGATCGGAACTCAACGTATTAAATTGGTTCATGGCACTGCTTATCGCCGGTGTAGGTATTCGGGCTTCAGCAGCACATTCTGTTACTTTTTTCATCCCCTCTGCATTTCTATCAACCTCTCCATAATATTTTGAATCCTGTAGCAGATGCTCTATATCCGATCCACTTTCAAACGCTGTTATCACGTCCTCCAGCATCGCTGATCGAATAATGCATCCCTCCCGCCAAATTTTTGCCACTGAAACCGGATCGATACTCCACCCATTCTCCTTCGATGCGGCCAGGATCAGATAAAATCCTTCCGCCAGCGTCAACAATCTCGCGGCAATTACTGCCTTCTCCAGGGCATCGACCGTCTCCGTTTTATCCGCTCCATCCAAACGGCTATGCCCCTTTCCCAACTTCGCTATCTCAACACGCAGATCTTTAAACGCC
>SKWF01000009.1 GCA_007129085.1 Balneolaceae bacterium
CTTGCCGTACAGATGGCCGGAAATAAAAACAGAGCATCAGATTGAATACCCAAAAAGAACAACCCAACTACTCCATTTTAGCTGATATCTACGATGAGGTGATGCATGATGTGGATTACATCACATGGACCGACTATATCGATGAGATTATCATGGAGCACCATCCCCGGGCGCAAAATCTGCTTGAGCTTGCATGCGGTACAGGCACGATGGCCATCTCGATGGAAGAGTTCGGGTATAACCGAATTGTGGCTACCGACCTGGCGCCAAAAATGATTGAGCGAGCCACCCAAAAAGGGAAAGAAGCAGGCTCAAAGGTTGAATTCAAAACACGGGATTTCCTGGACCTTAAACTCGACGAAACGTTCGATGTGGCCTACATGGTTTTCGACAGCCTCAACTATCTTCACCAATCGGCTGATATACTAAAACTGCACGCTGAAGTAAAGAAAATATTGAACCCCGGCGGCCTTTTTATTTACGATTTTACCACTCCACGGAACTCCCGAAAGGCGATTAAATATCTGAATAATGATGAAGCCACGGTTGATGATCGTTATCACTATTTTAGATCGAGCAGTTACGACGGTCAAAAACAGATTCATACCAACCGCTTTGAAATACAGCCATTATCCGGTAACCGAAACAGTGAGGGTGAAACATTTATCGAAGAGCATCAGCAGCGGATTTATACCTATTACGAAGTGAAAGAAATGATCGATCAAACAGATTTTAAAATTTTAAAGGCCTACGACGGTTTCGACCTGAAGCCGGCACACAAGAAAAGCCTTAGAATAACAATGGTGTTACAATGAGTGAACAAGATGTAATTAGCCTCCATAACGTTACCGTTACCTTTGACAGACAGATGGTGCTCGACCAGGTAAATTTTTCGCTTGGCATTGGAGAGTTCTGTTATGTAATTGGAAAAACCGGGGCCGGTAAAAGTTCATTTCTGAAACTGCTATATCGCGACATCAAACCGGACAAAGGAATTGTAAAAGTTGCAGATTATGATGTCTCCACCCTCCCCGATAAAAAGGTTCCCTATCTTCGACGTAGAATCGGTATTGTTTTCCAGGATTTTCAGCTGCTCCCCGATCGGAATGTGTATGATAACGTGGCGTTTGCCCTGCGAGTAACCGGGCAGAAAAAGCGATTTATCAAACAGCGGGTTCTTGAAGTTCTGGGACTTGTGGGATTGAGCCACAAACGAAAAGCGATGCCGAATGATCTTTCCGGCGGTGAACAGCAGCGCGTTGTAATTGCCAGGGCACTTGCCAATGAGCCCCGTTTGTTGCTGGCGGATGAGCCTACCGGAAATTTAGATCCCGAAGCAAGTTCATCCATCATGGAGCTGTTACAGCAGATTAACAACCGCGGAATGGCCGTTCTGATGGTAACACACGATTACGATGTGGTTCGAAAATTTCCCAACAGAACCGTGCAGATAAAAGAGGGAAGCTTGAATGATATTAAAGTGGTATAGACGATAACTGCACTGCTTATTTAAAAGAGTCTTTGGAAACAGAAAGATACTTCGAATTCCTTTGTCTCCCCGCTTCTTACTGCGCCGTGTCTAGGACTGCCATCTTATTGGTCAACTGAAAACCAGCCCCGGTGCTTTTCGGGGTGGCTTTAAAATCGCACTCATCCGACGTCCCAACGGGGCATCATCAATAACATAGGGCAACGCCCTATGTAAAAATCGTAATCACGAACCCAGAAAAGCCCGGAACGGGCGTAATCCCTCATCAACATTAACCTGCTGTACGCCATCCTACCCTGTGCATTATGGTGAACTTTTTTTAGTATCAGGAATTCGGTAACGCCCCTTTGGGGCTATTTTGGTGGAGATTGCTGATCAATCACAGGGCGCTGCCCTGTGTTATTGGTTACGCACCTTCAGTGCTTGCTCACCGGACAACTTTCGTAATAAAAGGTATGTTGCCAATTCTATTACTTACTCTAAAAGTTAAGTTCCAAGGCTCTTCATCATAAGAATAGCACTCACCCGACGCCCCAACGGGGCATCATCAATAACATAGGGCAACGCCCTATGCAAAGATCATAAACACGAACCCAGAAAAGCCCGCAACGGGCGTAATCCCTGCCGGACGTCGAATTACTTTATAAAAGCCCCCCTCAATAGATAAGCCAGCCAAAAAAGAGGTGAAAATGAAAATGCCCGGCGTTCAACCGGGCATTTCTTTAACTACGTTGGCTTTCGGGGTACAACTCGTTTTACCGAGTCATATCAATTATTGATACGTATGCACCAAGGCTTTGTTCCCCGATTAAATAAATTATTTTTATATATTTTTTAGTGCCTTCTTACATCATTTCTACATCGGTTCAACTCGTCCATGTTGCGGCTGGATCGTCATCTCTTCCACAAGTGACCTGGGCGATAAATAGGTAAGTCCAACAATCAGCGAAGCTACATCTGAAGGGTTAATCAATTTTTCCGGACTCATTGTTGACTCATCCCACGATGGTGAGTGAGTCTGTCCCAAATTGATGGCTGTCACCCCAATATCGGTATGCAAGAGTTCTGCGCGCAGTGATCGGGTATATCCCAACAATGCATGTTTCGCAGCAGAATAGGCACCACTTTCAGCCAATCCCTGTAGTGCGCCAACTGAGCTAATATTTACAATCAGTGATCGGTCCAGTTTTTCCAGGTCAGGCTTAAATCGCTTAACAATATTTACCGCCGTAAATAAATTCACATCAATCTGTTTGCGGAACTCATCATCTGTGGTCTCAGAAACTTTTTTATAGAGATAACTTCCTGCGTTATTCACAACAATCCCGGGGATGGGGAAATCGTCAGGTATGTCAAGATCCATAACAGCCTGTTCATCCGTTGCATCACAATCAAGAATTAAAATGTTATCAGCACCGGCTTTTTCACACAGCTTTTTAGTCTCTTCTAATTCAGAGCGATTTCGGGCCAGCAAAATCAGGCTTCGATTCGTTTTCGCTGCAAATGTAATAGATATACTTCGACCAATACCCTGGCTCGCTCCGGTAATCAGTACCGAGGATTCTTTATAAGACATATATAAAATTTGTGGTAAAATTTAATCGGTAAGAAGCTCTAAATGAGGCTTACGTAGTTACGGTACGTTAATGAACTTATGAGTCTGCAAACTAATTCCCCATTGTGGGTTTTTTTTCACATAATCTACAATCAGCTCAATGGATGAGGGCGTTTCCCACTCCGGCTGCAGAAGCAGTCTGGTTGATGGAGGGCACTTTTCAGCATTCTTTTCTGCCCACTCAATATCCTTATTCTTCAGCACCACAACTTTCAGTTCATCTACATAAGGGAAATTCTCATCCAGCGGTTTTTTAAATCGCTTGGGAGAAAGAGTAACCCAATCAAGGTGACCCGACAGCGGAGAAGATCCGCTCGTTTCGATATGAACTTCTATTCCCTCTTGTTTCAGGCGAACGCTTAATGCCTCCAGATTATGAAGCAGCGGCTCACCACCGGTAATAACTGCAAATTCCGCTTTGCTATCCACAGCGCGCTGTACAATATCTCCCGTCTTCATGTTGGGATGTTTCTCTTCGTCCCAGCTCTCTTTCACATCACACCACCAGCAGTTCACATCACAACCCGCCGTGCGGATAAAATAGGCCGGCCGCCCTGTGTGTGCACCTTCCCCCTGGATGGTATAAAAATCTTCCACGATCGGATACTCAACCGCATCCAATTCAGAAATCTCGCCTTCTAAAACCTGTTTTGATTCTTTGTTATACATCTTTATCCGTGTATTCTACCCAACTGTTTTCTGTCTCCCAAACGGTTACATGCAGATCAATCCCATCGGGAATTCGGTTAGATGTCTCCTTATGTATGTACTCTGCAATACGTTCGGCCGTGGTTGCAACCGGTATCGATTCATTTAAAAACGTATGATCCAGTCCTCCTTTCGGCCCATCTTTTGCAGCCCATTTCAATTCACGAAAATCACAAACCATATCATCCGATTTCAGATATTTGGATGGATTCAGCTTATGAGATTTCGCCTTGATATGAACTTTATAGGTGTGCCCATGCAATCTGGCACATTTTCCATCGTACCCATCAATTTGATGGGCGGCATCAAACGTAAACTCTGTATGTAATACCCAGGTCGGCATAAAAAAATTCTACTTAAAAAAGGTTTTGTCATTCAATGAATAAGCTTAGAAAGATACTGATTATTTTACTTCTATTCATTTATCAGCAGATCATATTATCTACCTCTGCACCAAGGCGGTTTTCAATCCCGCAACAAAAAGATGCTCTTTACAATTTCTAAGACCTCCTCACTCTTATCACACACTTTTACTTAGAGATAACTGATCTTTTACTATTTTACACCGAAAATTTTAACCAAAAAATCTCCACAGATGAATAGTGAAACATTAGATGTACTTGTTGTAGGCTGCGGTAACATGGGAACCTCTCACGCCAGGGCGTATCACCGGCTGGACGGCTTTAATATTGTCGGTGTGGTAAGCCGAGGCCCCGAAAGTCGTAACCGACTCTCCGAAGAGCTTGGCGGCCTGCCCACATTCGGGAATTACGAAGAGGCCCTTGCAGAAACAAAGCCCGATGCCGTCTGCATCAGTACATATCCCGGAACCCATGCGGAGTATGCCATTAAAGCACTGGAAGCCGGAGCTCACGTATTTGTGGAAAA
>SKWF01000252.1 GCA_007129085.1 Balneolaceae bacterium
ATTGTTTGATACAAATTTTATAAACATGACCAAACCCAACGAAAAATCACTTTCAATTAATAAAGGAGACGGACAAAATGATTCGGTGAACCCGAATTACAGATCCCGTAAATCCTCTTTGTTGAGTAAGAGTGATTATGTTGATGGAATAAAACGTGGCGATCGTACTATTTTATCACGGGCCATTACGCTTGTGGAGAGTTCAAAAAATGATCAGCGACAACTTAGCCAGGAGATTTTGGAAGAGCTTATCCATCTAACCGGAAACTCCATTCGCATTGGGATTACAGGTGTTCCGGGCGTGGGAAAGAGCACTTTTATTGAGGCGTTGGGCAAACATCTTCTGGAGAAAAAGAAAAAGATCGCCGTACTTACGGTTGACCCAACAAGTACAAGAAGCAAAGGGAGCATTTTGGGCGACAAGACGCGCATGGCAACTCTCTCCGCCAGTGATGATGTGTATATCCGCCCATCCCCCACATCCGGGAATTTAGGCGGTGTAGCCAGAACATCCCGCGAAACCATGATGCTTTGTGAAGCGGCCGGTTTTGACACCATCTTGATTGAAACCGTAGGGGTTGGCCAATCGGAAACATCGGTCCACAACATGGTAGATTTTTTCCTTCTGTTGATGCTTGCCGGAGCCGGGGATGAACTCCAGGGAATTAAACGCGGCATCATGGAGATGGCCGATATGATTGCCGTAAACAAAGCCGAAGAAGAGAATATAGATGCAGCCAACCGGGCAAAGCAGGAGTATAGAAATGCTCTCTCTCTCTTTCCCCCAACTCCATCAAAATGGGAGCCGAAAGTTTTAACCTGTTCAGCTCTAGACGGTACAGGAATTCCGGAGGTTTGGGAGCAGATTGAGGAGTATTTTTCGGTTACAAAAGATAGTGGGTACTTCCATAATCGACGCGAGAAGCAGTCTACCTACTGGATGTATGAGGCGATTACCCGGGAGTTGAAAAACCAATTTTTTGGCAAAAAAGAGATTCGGGAAGCATTGCCCGATTTTGAAGATCGTGTTAGAAAAGGCAAAATCAGTTCTTTTCGTGCGGCTGAAATGCTTATGAAAAGGTTCAAGCCCTGATCACTACTTCATCTCCAGGTCAGCTTTGCCGGATGTAAAGCCCACATCCTCCTCTTTCGCTTCACCCAATGATTTTTCCATCTCAGCGCGTAGTTTTTGAATAGAAAGTCCGCTGGTCAAATCTCCGTTTTGAGCCACTGATATTCGGCCATTCTCTTCCGATACCGTTACCACAAACACATTATTGGTCTCGCTGATACCCACGGCCGCTCGGTGACGGGTACCAAATACAGACGAGATATTTGGATTTTGAGAAATCGGCAGGTAACAGCTGGCGGCAACAATTCGGTTATTCCGAATAATCACGGCTCCATCGTGCAGGGGAGTTTCTTTTTGAAAAATCGTTTGCAAAAGCTGTGCATTTACATGGGCATCCAGTTTCACACCTACATCCACCAAATCCTGGAGTGATGAACTTCGCGCAAATACAATAAGCGCTCCGGTTTTGGAATGAGACATATTTCGTACCGCCTCAATCACCTCGTCAATAACAGAATCGGAACCGGATTTCCCTATAAAACGATTGAACGTAGTATTCTGGCCCAGGCTGTAGAGCAGTTTTCGAATTTCAGGCTGAAAGATGATAAACACAGCCAGCACACCTACATCCAGAACACTGCGGAGCATAAAGTTTAGTGTGGTAAAACCAAGAAGGCTAACTGCTGCATTTATTAGAATAATAAACAGCAGGCCAAGTGCCGCCTGGATAGCAAATGTACCGCGTATCCACCGGTACAGATAGAACAGAACCGTGGCTATAACCAGCGTTTCAAGCAGGTCTTTTATGCCAAATTCTAAAAATCCTATTGGAATCACGGTCTGTAGATTTATGAACCCGCAGCTTTCACTGCATTAAAAATTTTAACGGAATCTTGAGCTTCTTGTACATCATGAACACGTAAAATGGATGCACCATTTATTAAACTATGATAGTGCACAGCAATTGTACCGGCTAACCGTCCGTCTACGCTGCGTCCATCTAAAATTTGGCCGATCATCGATTTTCGTGAAGCACCAATTAACAAGGGACAGTTTAATGTAGAAAAATGATCCAGAGAAGCAATAATTTTTAAATTGTGCTCCAATTTTTTACCGAATCCTATCCCCGGGTCTAATATAACATTTTGAACGCCCGTTTTGTCTAAAATATCAAGCTTACCTTCGAAAAACCCTTTTATCTCATCCACTACATTATCGTACTGCGGATTATCCTGCATCGTTTTGGGCTCTCCCCGGCTGTGCATACAGATAAATGCGGCCCCTGTTTCACTACATAGATCGGCAAATCGCGGCTCCTTTTCCAGGCCGCTCACATCGTTTATAAAATGAGCCCCGGCATGAACCGCTTGTGATGCCACTTCAAATTTAGTGGTGTCGATTGAGACAAGTGCCTTCGGGTACGTGTTGATGATCTCCCGAACAACCGGAATCGTTCTGCGAACCTCTTCATCAACAGAAACGGGATCGGAGCCGGGCCGGGTTGACTCTCCCCCGATATCAATAATATCGGCGCCCTCATTAATCATCTCTCCCGCTCTTTTAACAGCACTCTCTTTTGCATTAAACTCCCCTCCATCGGAAAATGAATCGGGGGTTACATTCAAAACTCCCATAATTTTGGGAGTTCTGAGATCTAAAACTTCATCACGACATTGAATAGAAATATCGGGTTTCGATTTGATCATCCTCTGCTGTTAAAGATCATTTAACTAATCCCACTCTTCCTGCAAAAACTCTAGTTTATTCTTTTTCTCAGCCCATTCGTCGGCATCCGGCATCTCATCTTTTGTTTCGTTGATGATGTTATCTTCCCAATTTTCAGCCAGTTTTTCATTCAGCTCTATATAATGCTCCCACTCTTCGGGAACTTCATCATCGGGGTAAATTGCCTCTACCGGGCACTCCGACACGCATGCATCACAATCGATGCACTCAAGGGGATCGATAGTAAGAAAGTTAGGGCCTTCACGAAAAGCATCCACGGGGCAAACTGCCGCACAGTTGGTGTACTTACAATTAATACAGGGTTCAGTTACTATGTATGCCATGGGTTAATTCAGTTTAAATTACTTTACAAATCAAGTTACGATGGTAGCTCTATTTACAGAAAAATTCAATGTAAATTACTGATTGCAGGGTTAAGAAGATCTAAACGCATCAATCCATAACCCCGGCTGTTGCCTATTTTAAAATGTGGCGTAAGACATCTAAGTCTCCATCATTTTCGGATGGATTCACATTTAGTATTTTCGCCATTAACTCATATAGGTGTACAGATTCAAACGACGCGATTTCCTTATCGGCTTTGATGGCCGGACCGGTTGCATAGAAAATAGTTGCCATCTCAGGCTCCCTGTGATCGAACCCGTGCGTTCCGGCAATAATTCCACGCTCTTCGAAATTGGAGTGTGTGGTAATGGAGTAGGGAATATCTGCTATCATAATAATTTCGGGGATTCGCTCGTGGTTACTGAATCGATACTCACGAGGGAGTTCATCCCGATAGTAAACGGTGTAGTTCTCCTCATGTTCTTTCAGTGCATTATACACCTCTTCTTTCTTCCCATCTTCGGGCCGGAGCATAGCAACAGGCGACCAATCGACAACCTCAACATCATCGAGGCTAATCATGTCGTCAAGAAAAATAACTTTATCTTCAGATAGCTCAGCCATTCCGTGATCGGAGGTCAACAGAATATTTACCCTGTCAGAGAATCCTTTCTCTTCAATTTCATCCAGCAGGTAGCCCAGCAGTGAATCTGCATTTACAACCGCTTCATCTACTTCGGGCGAGTTGGGACCGTATGAGTGGCCGCGACTGTCGACATGACTGAAATAGAGGGTAGAAAAATCGGCATCCACTGCGCCAGCCGGATCGAGCCAGCTTACTACCGTATCAATCCTAGCGGCATTCGGCACAGAACCATCGTAATCTTTATAGTGCGATGCGTGCACACCATTGATGGATGCTTCCGAGCCCGGCCAGAACATCAGAGCCGACGTTAGCCCCTGGTTTTCTGCCGTAATCCAGATGGGCTCTCCCTGCCACCAACGCTCATCATTTGGGCTATCTTGCGGGCCGTAGCTAAAATATCCCTCCAGTTCGGGATCGGTAAACCCGTTAGCGATTATCCCGTGATTTTCGGTGTAAAGCCCGGTTGCAATCGTCCAGTGTGTAGGGAATGTTTTGGTGGGAAACGCCGGAATCATGTGCTCGGCCTTTACCCCACCGGTAATAAATCGATCAAAATTGGGTGTTTCGTTACGGTCCAGATATTCGTTCATAAATCCATCAATCGATATCAGAAGGACTTTGTTTTCAGTTTCACTTTCTGTGTGATTTTCAGAATCCGTACAGGAGATAAATCCAGCACCTATCACAATTATAAAAGTGAGGGTAAGCTGTAGTAATTTTTTCATAAATAATTGGGGTTCAGTTTTAGCCTAAAATAAAGAAAGGGGCATTGCAAAGCCAACTGCTTCGGCGTTTGAACTATAGATTAACACAAACAGTAAGATCTAACCATCAGCTAAAATTTATTCAAATAAAAAAGGCAGCCCCGAAAAAGGCTGCCTTTAATACGTTAGCTAAAGAAGTCTTCGCTTCTTAGAATGAGTATCTCAAACCAAGTTGTGCTCTCCATCGAGAGTTGGTGTTAGATACACTAAACTGATCGAGATTAGTTGGTACACGATCAGGATCAAAACTGTGGATTGGAGTAAGTTCAATACTTCCATCAGCCATTTCTTCAGCATCGTAACCAAGGAAAGTTACTTCGGTAACCGCTCCAAAAGATGCGGAACGCTGTACGCCCCACTCATCTTGACCAATCGCATTACCTACAAGGTTTCCAAGGTTAAGCACGTCAAGAGAAAGTTCTAATGACTGGCTGCCAAAAGTCCGGAAGGTTTGTGATACGCGGAAATCGATCTGATTAATCCACGGGGCAACACCTTGCCCTCTTTCTGCAATCGACCCTCGGTTGTCTCTGAGTGCCGGATTGGCTTCGATAAAGGCGTTGTACTCTTCCCAGTTATCACTTGCGAGAATAATTTCATCTTCGCTTTCGGGAATATAAATTAGGTCATTCCCACCTTCGAAATCACCATTGGCACTATACCCAACAAAGCCCGGTGTAAAGTGTGCGTAGTGATACGGACTACCTGAACGTCCTTCATAAATCAAAGAGAATACAGTTGTATTTCCTTGCCCAAACACCATTGCATAAGATGTAGAAAGTAGCACTCTATGAGGAGTTACATGGATAGACCGTCCCAACTCAGCGTTGTTTGGATTACCCTGAACTTCGTTGAACCTCCAGTTAGAGATTGCCTGGCTAGATGTTCCGTCGTTTATTGAACGTCCATCTGTGTACGTATAGGATAAGTCACCAAAGAATCCATCGGTGAATTCTCTTCTCAGCTGTGCCGTAATGCTGTACTGGTAACCTTCGTTCGTGTTCGTCAACAGTATTACATCTGTGAAGTTTTCACTTGGTCGTGTTCGGCTAAACTGCGGATTTCCATCAGCATCAAGCTCAACATCGCCGTAGAAAGGTCGTCCATCAGTTACATTAACGTTCGTGTTTTCATCCTGAAGGTTCAGGTTTTGATAGTCGATATCATTCAGGTTATTACTGTAAATAAATTCAATCGTACCTACCAAGTCCCATGGCAATCGCTGTTCAACCGCAATATTTCCCCGGAATACCTGATTCATTTTAAAGTCAGGATCTGTGATATTCACTTCTGTTGTTTCAATAGGTGATAGACCACTTCCCGGCTGGGTTGGATTGGGTTGATTATTTGGGTCTGGTTCAAAATCAGGAACTTGCTCCCCTCGGAATTCACTCACGTTTACACGGCCAATGTCTACACCACTATTACTATACTGGTTAGACAACCAAACACCCGGTTCTCCACCGGAGAAAAGTCCGGCACCACCACGAATTTGCGTGCTTCCATCATTCCAGTTGAACCCAAATCTTGGATTAAACTGAAGAGATGTTGATGGAACTGCTGATGTATTGAACCCCTGGAAATCCTGAGCAAACGTGTCGTTCTCGGGAGGGTTGTCTGTAAACTGCGTTACATCTCCCCTCAGTCCCAAAGTAAGGGTAAGATTGTCTGTGGCACTCCATTCATCCTGTACATATAATGAATAAGTATTATATCCCCACTCAGCTGAAGGTTGCTGACCAAATCTGTCCGGATCTGTTGAATAACTATGCTCATAAGCAGTAGGCTGTCCGGCCTCAAATCTTTCAATACCTGACATATCATCATCGCTGCTGAAGGTATAGGTACCCAAGTTATCGCGAATAAATACGTTATTGAATTGATTGAAATAGTTATTTGTACCCACCGTAATCGTGTGGTCACCAGTGTAATATGTGAGGTTATATGTTGCCTCTATATAATCTTGGTCAAGTTGATTTGCATGCCGAAATCGTTCAACACCAAAATCTACGTTACCTCCACTTGGTGTTTCAACTCTCACACTTGGAAATGGATTATCCCCAAAATCTGCTTCTTGTCGTAATCGGGTATAAGAAATTTGACCATCACCCGCTAAGTTGTCAGCCCAGCTACTCGTTAACTTAACTGAAAAGTTAGACTGATTACCTCTTTGTCTGTATTGGCGGTTCGCAAGAGAATAAGAGAAACTACCTCTTGATATACCACGGTCATCATAACCATTAATCAAGTTTTGCTGATAGGTAAGTCTATGGTCACTAGAAACATTCCAATCGAGTTTAGTAAATATTTTCCAGTCGTCAGTTCTCTGAGACATTGCACCAAAACCACCGGGATCATACCCATATTGGTTCTGTGAAATATCAATAATCTGCTGAAGTTCACCCGGTGTACCATTGAAATTGGCTTGATCAATATTGAAAAGCGGGCTTGTTTCTCTTTTCACCTCTGCATTCACAAAGAAAAAGAGTTCGTCTTCAATAATTGGCCCACCAATTCTGAAACCTGCTTGATATTCATCAAATTCATCAATTGGGCTTTCTTCACCTAATAATTGGTCACTAATTAAACTTTGGTTTCTTCCGTAGTAGTACACAGATCCTTCATAAGTATTTGTACCACTTCTAGTAACAGCATTTACGGCACCACCGGTAAAGTTACCCTGACGCACATCAAATGGTGAAATTTCAATCTGGAATTCTTGAATTGCATCCAGAGAAATTGGGTTACCAATTGTTGGAATTGCATCACTACCCAATCCAAAACGGTCATCAAATGTTACACCGTCAATTTGAATGGAGTTTCTACGGCCACTTCGACCAGCAATATTATTTCCACTTACCTGAGGGCTTAATCGCGTAAAATCCTGCAGGCTTCGGTTGATAGTAGGAAGAACATCAAGCTGGTCACGACTTACTCGTGATCTGGTTCCACTTCGGTCACTACTTATTACAGCATCTCGCTGTGCCGTAACAGCAACCTCGCCCAGATCTAATGTCTCATCAACTAATTGGAAATTAACTCGATAGTCCTGGCTTAATTCCAGGTTTATGTCGGTTTGCTCTGCAGCTCGAAAACCAACAAAAGTTGCACGTACAGTGTAAGGACCACCTACTCGTGCATTACGAATGTTGAATCGGCCGTCTGACCGTGTTGTTGTTCCGTACTCAGTCCCGGAAGGTTCATGTACTGCAATAACAGTCGCACCGGGCAGTGGCTCTCCGTCGGAGTCCGTTACTGTACCGTTAATATTCGCTCCTGTTACACTCTGTGCGGAGGCAAGCACCGGCAAAAAGAGTAAAGGAAGAATTAATAGTAGAAATTTTTTCATTATGTTTTTGTGATTTTTTGAGGTTCTAACTCGTGGACAACATATGGATTTAATGTTACCGCAAAATTAATACTTCCCAATCTTTTTATCTACTCAGTATCTACTACAGACTTGCCCAACCAACTCCCAGAGAACATTGCATATAAATGACTATATAACAATAACTTAACTAATAATTTATCGGCTATTTTGCTAGCGTTTTCATATTTAATTTTATTAAAATTTTCAGGCCTTCGCGGAATTAGAGAATCAAACAAAAAAATTAAATTTTCTATGATCCTAACAGAGCAAAAACAATTTCACCTGTTATCATCGGCGCTATTCCCAATCAAGCTTTTATAGAGGTGGACCATAGTCTCTTGGCGGGCACCGGCATAATACATCAAGAAGATAATTGAAAAAATAAACTGCAGTTTAACTATACCAATTCGCCGATACTTTTCGGCAGAGGTCACAACCGTTTTATCTATTACTTGAAATCTCGATACTTTTTTCATCCTGCGTACAATCTCTTGATCTTCCATCACTACCAGCGACTCATCAAACCCACCTACTGCACGGAATAATTCTGGATCAACAAACAACCCCTGGTCACCAAACCGTACCAAAGTGCTCTTAAAGCGTGTAAACCAACTGTAAAGTGATAGCAACCAGCTCGCATCGTCAAACTCAAGTTGGAAAGAGCCAGCCCCCGCTCCATGACCCCAAGCTTTATATATTGTTTGATCAAAATTGGGGGGTGGAAATGTATCTGCGTGCAGAAAAAAGAGTACGGACCCCTTGGCCAGCTTAGCCCCTTCATTCATTTGATAGGCTCTCCCTTTTTTTGAGCAGTGGCATATCATGCAGTCAAAATTACTAGCCACATCTATTGTATTGTCACTACTGTCTCCATCAGATATAATTATTTCTGAGATCAAGCCAGACTGTACTTGATCGAGATATGGAAGTAATTTTTTTAAATTTTGCTCTTCGTTTAAAGTAGGAATTACTATTGATATCAAACCAATCTCGATTTGTGAGGACTATTTTCTAAGTCCGATTCAGTATCAATGTCATTTAACATTTCAAGCAGTTGATAAGAATTTTTATTGCTCCTAAGTGCCTCTAAAGTTTGATCAAAAACAGATTCTGTGCTCCAGTTTATATTTTCAAACAGCTCAGGGATCATTTTACTTAAGCCCAACAGATAGTACCCTCCATCTTTTGCCGGACCGATAACAACATCGGCCTCTTCCAAAATTGCAAACGCTTCCCGGATATGTAATTGAGTTATGGAGATACAATCACTGCCTATTATAACCACCTTTTCCGCCCCGTTTTTAAACCCCTGCTCAAAGGCATTTTTCATTCGAACTCCCAAACCATCTCCAATCTGCACTTTTTCCTTAAATACCTCATCCTCAAATTGCTCTTCACCAACAAAGTCTGAGTACCAGATCTCTCTATCTACATCAACTTCAGCCGCGACGTCTATTGTGTGCGATTTCAACTTCTCATAAATCTCCAGAGCTTTGTCGTCGCCCACGGTTTTTGCGAGACGTGTCTTAACCTTTCCCGCTTGTCGGTTCTTTACAAAAATCATCAATAAGTTTTTACTCGGGGCCATTTGTGTTTTTTTCTTTTCAAAATTGTGGATACGTTATTTAATTACATAGGTTTAGCATCATATGTCCCTGCAAACATTATCAAACAATATGATATTAAATAGAAACATTTTACTGTATTTTTACTATGATTCAATGAGTTACAGAAAAACTATATCTCAATAAACAATTCATCCAAAACATATTTCTATGAAAACTAAAATTATAATTTTAGCAACTAGCATCCTTTTAGCGCTAGCTACTTTTGCCGAAACCAGCGATGCCCAGGATCGCAACAGCAGCACAGAAATCGGTGTGATATTAGGTGAACCAACCGGACTTAGTTTAAAGGCATGGACATCAGATAATACTGCTTTTGATTTAGCTGCCGCTTGGTCATTCGGTGGTAGTGGATCGCTCCATTTACATGGTGATTATCTACGTCACAACTGGTTAAATGCCGATGCCGGGAGCCTTGCTCTCTATTACGGTCTTGGAGCACGAGTTAAACTGGCTGACGACCCACGATTGGGCGCACGTATTCCCATTGGACTCCAGTATATGATCCCCGACACCAGGCTAAGTGCATTTTTTGAAGTAGCCCCACTGTTCGACGTAGTTCCGGAAACTTCATTTGATGTTAATGGCGGAATCGGCTTGCGAATCTTTATCTAAGCCTCCATTAAAGTTTTACAAAAGCATTAAACAGGGAGCCTTATTTGGCTCCCTTCTTTTGTTAATCGAATATCTTTAAATGGGCTATCTTTGTAGCGAGATAATTTATCGTCGATTTTACGAAGCCTTTTATCACCGGAGTCTGGGTCATGATGAGTGATATATAGCCTTTTCACCCCATTGTTCTTCACCATTTCCACAACTCTCTCCCACGCTGAATGCCCCCAACCTTTTCGATTTTCGTACTGTTTTTGATCAAACTGTCCATCATGAATCAACAAATCGCAATCCCGTATAAAATCTTCAAACTTTCCTAAAAACCGAATCGGTGAAGACTCCATTGTCAATTCATTATCCGGCGCATAAATTATGGTATATCCATAGATCACAAATCGGTACATCGCAGTTTTTGTGGGGTGATTGGCGACCATATAATCCACCGTAAAGCCGTCGAAGCTTTCTGGCTCTTCCTCTCGAGTGACGTAAGAGATATTGGCATCAAGCATGTCTAACGTTACAGGGAAAAACGTTTTTGTAAGATGACCGGCTAAAATCTCTCTTGCCCCACCCCTATATTGTTCGGGCATGTTTATCGAAAACACATTATTGGGATGATAAAAAGGCTTAAAAAAAGGAAACCCTTGTATGTGATCCCAATGTGGGTGCGTAATAAAAATATCACCGGTAATTTTTTCCGACTCATATCTTTTTAGGTGGTTGCCCAGGTTTCGGATGCCCGTTCCGCTATCTAAGATCAGTTTCTTCTTCCGGCCGGGAATTATAATTTCAACACAGCTTGTGTTCCCGCCATAGATAAGGTTTTCGCTGTTGGCACAAGGCGTAGATCCCCGAACTCCCCAAAATTTAATGATTACCGACTGCTTAAGAGCATATTCTATCATTTCAAACAAACGTTCATCGTCGCCACCGGTATGATGAAAAGAGATATGGCACGCTATATTTTCATACTCTTTTTCGGCCTGATCAACATCGTCACTTATCAATACGATAGGCACAAATCGAATTCCCGGTGACTTGGAGAACAAGTCAGCCAAAATTTCGGATGAATTCCGCACTTTTTTTTCATCCAACAGCAGAAGTCTCGGTTCTAACTTCAGCAGCACGCTCTCTATCTGATCTTTATGCTCGAGAAGTAGTACTTGGTTTTTTTCCAACCCATACTTCGCTATAATTTTCTCAACAAGACTATGGTCTCCCAGTACTACTACACTATTTTCTTTTATCCATTCCAAACATTAACCACTTTAAATTCAGCCGGCAAAAAGTCAATCCCCACCCTCTCTCGTTACCAGATCGATTTCTTTCTCAACTTCTGCCAATCGCTCTTCTTTTTCATCCACCTTGTTTTCGAGGTTTTCAATATTCTTTTTCACCTCATCCAATAGTGGATTCGATTTTCCTGTGGGTTTGAAATAGCTGAGAGATTCTTTCTTTTGCAAGAGTTCGTCACTCATCTTTTTAAGCTGCTTGCGCAGTTTGGAGGATTCTGATTTAAGCTTCCGAATATCCGCAATATCATCATCAGAATAGTCATCAATATTTTGATGACCAACCACGTCCACTGCAGCTTTTGCAGCTCTAAAACGGTCGTAAATTACGTCGCAAATTTCCCGGTACTCTTTCCACATTCTGTTCTTATGTTTGATGGGAACATACCCGGCTTTCTTAAACTCTTCCTGCAGCGGTTTGGCAATATTTACCGCCTCAATAGGATCATCATGATCTCTCAATTCGCGCAGTTTATCTAATACCTCTTCTTTCTCCTTTAAGTTGTCTTTCCGCTGCTCTTTCACCTCTTTAAAGTGGTCTCGACGACGGTCGTAAAAATGGTCCATCGCGCCTTTAAACTTCTTCCATATTTTTCCGGACTTCCGGCGGGGAACGGGCCCAACTTTTTTCCATTCCGACATCAGGCGCTGTAGTTGCTTGTGGGTTTCATCCCACTCCTCGGAATCTTTAATCTCATTCGCTTTTTTAATCAGCTCCTGCTTCTCTTCAAGATTTTCCTGTTCTTGATCGCGAAGCAGGTCTATATTTTCCGATTTTTTCTCGTTAAAGGCATCCGTCGCTTCTTTAAAGCGATCCCACATCTCATTTTCATCTTTCTGCGGCAGATTACCAATCTTTTTCCAGCGGCGGTGCAATTTATTTACTTTTCGTGCCGCATCGGCCAGATCGTCCGCATCAATAAGGGCTTCAGCCTCATCAATAAGCTTTTTCTTCTTTGACAGGAATTTCTCAATCTTCTGCCGATATTTTTTATCGTGCTTAAAGCGCATGGAGTGGAATGTATCCTGCGCTGCATGATAACGTTTCCAAACCTCCTGATTTTTCTCCTGGGGAACCTTCCCAATTTTGCGGAACTGTTTAGCGAGATCTTCAAAATCTTTCTCCAGCTCTACCCAATCGGATTTATCGTCTAAACCCTCCACAAATTTCTCCATCTTCTCGAGAATTACCAGCTTCCCTGTCAGATTATCCTCTTCTTTTTGCATCTTTTTAACGATGCGATCTACCTTGTGCTCATCAAACGTAGCCAGAAGTTTGCTAAATTTCTCTTCCAGCTCTTCTGCTTTCTCAGCAGGAACTGATTTCACACGATCCCATTTTCCTTTAATTTTGCCGACCTCTTTTGTGAGTGTCCACTTCTTCTCATCCACAATCTCTTTCAACTCTTTTAAGAGATTCTGCTTCTTCTCAAGATTTTGTTCCCGCTTTTTCTTCTGTTCCTCGTAATGCGCCTGCTTTTTTTCTTCAAACTTTTCGCGAAGGGTATCAATCTTTTCCCTGTACGGCTTGATATCCACACCCTCGGGGTCATCCCCTTCTTTCCATGCGGTATCAATGTTCTCAAACTCCATAGAGACGTATGCCCAATCTGTCAGATCCATTAGCTGATCTGCTTTATCAGCCAGCTCTTTGTAGTAAGCTTCTACTTCATTTTCGGGTGTAGAATCATCTTCTGCCTCCTCATCCGAAGAAACTGTCTTATCCTCTTCAACTTCCTCTTTTGGGCTGATAAGCTCCTCAAATCTCTCTTCGGCACTTTTCACCAGAGATTCAAAATCCCCTACCGCTTCCGAACTCAACACCTCTTTTTTAAGTGTATCAAACGCCTCTTGAACCTCATCGGTATCCGACGGGGCTTTCTCATTCCACTCCTCAAAAAAGGAGTCAACTTTCGCTTCTACATTAGTAAATGCGGATTCAAACGCCTTTAGCTGATCTTTGGCAGAATCGGGCTCCACCGTTGTCAGTTTACGTTCATCAAATAGAGAGGTCTTTTTAAGAATTACGTCTCCATCGGGTTTGATGTAGACAAAGTCATTCTCAAATAGATTATCAGTTCCGTTATCGGGGGTCTTTTCAGTTGTTTTTTCTTCAGACAAAATAATACGTCTTTGGGTTGCACATTACGGCACGAAGCCTGCTTTAGAATTTCTAAGTTTAACTAACATAACGTATGGAAGCAACTATTCAGCTTAGATGCTGAAAGTGAGACTCCCAAACACAAAAAAGCCTCGCTTTTGTACAAAACGAGGCCCATTGTCAGTTATTTGATCTACCGGGAATTTGCATTCCCGTTACTTTTAATTGTTTTGAAAGAGGTGCACATCTCGCTGTGGAAACGGAATGTTCACATCGTTTGCATCAAACTCTTCTTTCACTCTTTTATGAATATCGTATCTCAGTGGCCATACATTGCTTGATTGTGTCCATGGACGCACCCGAATTCCAATATGGCTGTCACCGTGTTCAGAAATTGCAACCAGTGGAGCCGGATCTTCCAATACTCGCTCATCTTCATCAAGAATTTTCTTAATGATATCCATTGCCTTATCCATATCATCATCGTAACCGATTCCGAATTCCATATCAACCCGGCGAGTATCAAACCGCGACAAATTTTGAATTTCCGTTCCCCAAACTCGGGAGTTCGGCATCGATATCCCGATATTATCAAACGAGTGCATATTGGTCATAAACAGCCCGATTTCATCTACTATTCCAAATGTACCACCGATATTCACAGCGTCGCCTACTTTAAACGGGCGCAAAATTAGCAGCATCATTCCGGCTGCAATATTGCTCAATGTTCCTTGTAGTGCTAAACCAACGGCCAAACCCGCGGCACCCAAAATGGCAATAACACTTGTGGTTTCTACGCCGAACTGTCCTAATACCGCGAGGACCGTAATTACAAGAATTAAAATTCTTGTGGTCTGTGCTAAGATTGGCACAAGCGTATCATCAACCTGGTCGGCTTTGGATGTTGAATTCTTTACTTTTTTAGCTGCCCAACCTGCAATGATATAACCGAGAATTAAAATCAGAATCGCGCCAATCACGCTTAGTCCATGATCAATTATCATCGGCATTAATGCATCTGAATTTGCTGCTAAGTCGTCAAACATTTCCATATTTATGAGCTTTTGGTTTCGGTAAATGTAAAAAGTCCCGACTGTTTACCGGGACTTTTTATTTATTGAGTTTATAAAGTTAATTATTCGAGATGGCTTCTAAGCATCCAGGCTGTTTTGGAGTGTACATCCAGCCGATGTGTTAGAAGGTCGAGAGATGCCTCATCATCCGCACTATCACATGCAGGAAGCGCCTCGCGAGCAGTTCTCAGGATGGTTTCATTGTCAACAGCCAACTTACGTACCATCTCCATCGCATTGGGATGCTCGGTATCTTCTTTGATGGATGTAAGTTCTTGAAATTCTTTAAATGTTCCGGGTGCTCTAAAGCCCAATGCACGAATCCGTTCAGCAATCACATCAACAGCCTCTGCCAACTCGGTATACTGCTGCTCAAATTGTTCGTGCAGTGAATGAAAATGCTCCCCGGTTACATTCCAGTGATAGTTATGCGTTTTCAAGTATACCATGTAGGTGTCGGCCAATACCTTTGACAACCCTTCAGCTATCTTTTCTCTATCTTTTACTGAAATGCCAATATTAATATCCATATCTCTTCTCCCGTTAATTACAGTTTTTTCAGTACTCATTGTTGGAATACCTCCAATCTATTTTTTTGTTTTGTTTACTTAGACTTTATTACAAAAAACGACCGGGCATCATTCCAAAAAAACCGACAGCATTGTGCCGGTTTTTAGCTGCTAAATTAAGCTACTCTCTTACAGCTCAATCTCATGCACATCTTTTAGAATACCTTCAGCATTCTTGTCATTCCCCTGCATAACACGGTGCTGTAAATTTGTGATAATCTCCGGCTCAGCATTTTCATACGCCACCTCTTTTGCCTCCTTATCTGTACCGGTTCGTACCAGGTCGTAAATATCATCGGCACGAACAATACTGTAGAGATCATCGTCATTAAACGCGTGCGAACGCATCTCTTCATACTTCTTAAATAGCTCCGGAAACTGCTTGGTATCATCAGCCCGATCTACAACTTCTACATCTTTAGGCCCTTCAGCGCTTAATGGAGTTTTGCACAGATAGTAAAATTTTTGCTTATAAATCATAAATCGTTGTGGATTAGTGGTCAATTAAAAGCTTGTTTAAATATAGCGCATTTTTTGCACCATCACATATAATTTACCGGTTTGATGAACTCCCTAAACCCATCATCTAATATTTTTTGGGGTAACCAGCCATTTTAATGTACACGCTCCCGGTTTGATATCCCCCCAAGAACCAACTGCTGCCTCAAAACAGGCAATTGTCGCAGGCGGCACTCCTCGCCGTACCGCCTCCCCCGATAAAATTCCTATGAGTCGTTCAATCATCGGGTTGTGCCCCACCGTCATTACGGTTTGATGCTGCTCATCGGCCTGTTGAATGGCCCGAATATA
>SKWF01000099.1 GCA_007129085.1 Balneolaceae bacterium
CAGAGATCTATGAATGCGAAGTGCGCATGAGGCACAAAGATGGCCACTGGGTGTGGATACTTGATCGGGGTAAAGTTGTGGAGTGGGATGATGAGGGTAATCCGTATAGGATGGCCGGTACACATATTGATATAAGTGATCAGAAAGAGAGTGAGCGTTTGCTTCGGGAATCACAAAGGGTGGCAAACTTGGGAACCTATGTACTGGATATAGAAACTCATGAGGCAAGAACTTCACGTATTTTGGACAAAATGTTTGGTATGCCAGAAGGAGAAGGGATTACTCTTGCCTTTTGGGAAGAGCTCCTACACCCTGACTTTAAATTTGTGGCTACGGAATACGAACTTGCTATGGAAAACGGAAAGCCATTTGAGGCTGAGTATAAAATTCTAAGGAAGTCGGACGGGCAAGAGCGATGGATATATGAAAAAGCCGATGTTGAGAAGGATGAACAGGGTAATGCCCTGCGAATGCTGGGAATCATGCAGGATATCACGACTATCAAAGAGTTTGAAATCGAGCTCGAAAAAGAGAAAAGTCGATTTAAAATTACCAGTAATCTGGTCAGTGATGTTGTCTGGGATTATTTTATTGAAGAGGGCAGTTTGTGGTGGAGTGAGGGTATCCATAAACATTTTGGATTCACAAAAGGAGAAATACCGAATGGAATTGAGTTTTGGACGGATCACATTCATCCTGATGATTTGGAAAGAGTGGTAACAAGTTTTCAGAATGCTATTGATGGAAATGAAACTGTTTGGAGTGAAGAGTATCGATTTCTGGCAGCGAATGGGGATGAACGCCTTGTATTAGATCGGGGGTATATTTTTAGGAATTACGATAAAAAAGCTATGCGGATGACAGGGGCTATCCTGGATCTCACAGATCAGAAAAAATCGGAAGAGTTGCTTCAATATCAAGCTGACTTGTTGGAGAGCATATCTGATGCAGTTATTTCCGGGGATGAAAAATTTCGGGTAAAAAGCTGGAACCAGGCGGCTGAATCCATTTATGGTTATACCAAGGAGGAGATCATAGGTGGCGAAATTCGAGATATTTTACATACCGATTATTTGGATGCAGATGCAGAGAGTGTTCGCCGATCACTTTTAGAGAATGGGGAGTGGCAGGGAGAAGTTGTACAGTACAGAAAAGATGGAAGCCCGGTTTATATTCTAAGTTCTGTTCGTGCAAGATTTGATGAAGAGGGTGAATTTAAAGGAACGGTTGCCGTAAATAGAGATATTACGGAGATTAAAAGAGCACAGAATCGATTGGCAAATGAGCAGAAACGATTTGAATATGCCTCATCGGTAGTTAGTGATGTAATTTGGGATTATGATGCGAAAGCGGACACCTTATGGTGGAGTGATGGGTTTAAAACCAACTTCGGATACGATATTCCTCCTTTGGATGAGGGTGGATCTGCATGGCGAAAACGTATCCATCCTGAAGATCGCGAATGGGTTATAGAGGGAATGGAGGCCGCAGAAAAAGGGGACGCTGAAAATTGGAGCGCAGAATATCGGTTTTACCGGGCGGATGGTACCATTGCTCACGTACTTGATCAAAGTTACATAATGCGGGATGAGGAGGGAGAAATTATTCGAATTATCGGAGCGATGAATGATATTACATCCGAGAGAATTGCGGAAAAAGAGCTTCGTAAATCGGAAGAGCACTACCGGCTTCTGTTTGAACAGAGCCCTATTCCCATGTGGATTTTCAATCCGGAAACATATCGGTTTGAGTCAGCCAATGAATCTGCAATCCAAAAATATGGCTATACGGAAGAGGAGTTTAAAGAAATGGTAATATTTGACCTGCATCCCGAATCTGACCAAGAGGCAATACGAACAGAGGCAGAAACTAATTTACAAAAACATCAAACCGAGTTTGATGAGTGGACCCACATCACAAAAACCGGCGAAAAACTTATTGCTGAAATATCTGGAACATTTATCTATTTCGGAGAAAATCGCAAGCGACTTTTGATTGCAAATGATATTACTCAGCAGCGGATGGCCGAAAAGCAAGCGATAAGCGCCGTGGTGGAAGGTGAAGAGCGAGAACGCGCACGGGTTGCCCAAGAACTGCATGATGGTTTAGGGCAATATCTTTCGGCCGCAAAAATGAATTTGAATACGGTATATGAAGATTTAGACAACCTGGATGAGAAACTTGAAAAACCATTTAAAGCCGGCCTGTCGATGTTGCACCATGCCATCGAGGAGTCAAGGTCGATCTCTCAAAACTTACTTCCAAAATCGATTCAGGATTACGGATTAAAACTTGCCGTGGCAGCACTTGTCAATGATATGCAGAGCGCACACAAGCAGATCGATATACAGCTCTATCAAAGTTTTGATGATGCCAAACTCTCACAATCCGTACAGGTTAACCTTTTTCGAATTGTACAGGAAAGTTTGCACAACGCAATGACTCATGGAAAACCGGCTGAAATAAATTTACAACTGATTCTTTCCAACGGTGATCTGATTTATACGATAGAAGACAACGGCTCAGGGTTCGATCCTAAGAATTTGGAAAATAGGGGTTTAGGACTGCAAAGTATGAAAACAAGGGTTGCTGCTATGGCTGGTAATATCGATATTGAATCGGATGCTGGAAAAGGCACCTTAATTACGGTAGTTGTACCACTTAAGGATTAACTATTATGGCGAATATTAAAGTATTACTTGTTGACGATCACCAAATTGTTAGAGACGGCATTAAATTAATGCTCGAGCCACAAGCAGGGATTGATGTGGTTGGTGAAGCGGAAAAGGGTACAGAGGTACTGGCCCTTCTTAAAGACCAACACGTGGATGTGGTGGTGATGGATATCAATATGCCGGAAAAAGATGGTATTATTGCCACGAAAGAGCTTAAAGAGGAGTACCCTGATGTGAAAGTTTTGGCTCTTACAATGAGTAATGACGATTCCCATGTTCGCCAAATGGTTCAAGCCGGAGCATCCGGGTATATTATGAAAAGTGCAGGGCGGCAGGAACTTACTAAAGCAATTCATGATGTGATGGAAGGGAAGCACTACTTTAGCGACCAAGCCACCGAAAGTATTATGATGGATCTGGTGAAGAACAAGGGAAAATCGACCGTTCAGGATGAAGTACATATCACCGAGCGGGAAAAAGAAGTTCTGAGCTTAATTGTGAAAGAGTACACCAACCAAGAGATTGCCGAAAAACTATTTATCAGTCCCCGAACCGTAGATGCTCATCGCAGAAATCTTCTGCAAAAAACCGGGGCTCGAAATACAGCCGGATTGGTTACCTATGCTTTTCAACACGGGCTCGTCAACAATCCCGACGCGTAGCCTCGCGCGAGCGGTACAATAATGTGATTAAACTTTTCTTCTAACCAGTCTTTTAAAATGTATAAGTAGGGCAGTGTTTATATAAAATGGCGTACGTATAATCACCGATTTGATACAGAACAGAATTACGCCATTTCACCAATGGAGTTCGCTAAACTACAGTAGTAATTTAGTGTAATGTTAAACAAAGATGACATATCAGTTTTGCTCTTGACCGGGTACTCCCCCCGGAGAGATGCTATTGTAAATATTTTACATGATGCAGTAGGTATTGAGCTGAAAGTGGATACAGCTAAATCATGCAAGGAGATGATTGAGAATTTTTCTGAATCTCCATCTATTTGCCTGCTAGACCTTGCAAATGTGAAAGACTCTTCCATACGCGTTGTAAAACAGACCAAAGAACATTTTAAAGAAACGAAATTAGTTGCAATCCATATCTATTCCTCATCTTTGCTAATCGACCCTTTATTTAATGCAGGAATTGATGGATATTTGAGCTATGAGCCAAACAAGCTTATGGTAAAGGATGCTATTGAACATGTTCTCTCCGGCAACACGTATGTTCCGGAAAATATCTACAGCTCGTAAAACTACCTACGCAAATTCATATTGATTGCATACACAAAAAACGGGCGGCTAAAATACGCTTTTTACGTCTGACGCTAAGGTGGAGAATGTAAGATATTGCATGTAATAACAGTTGAGAAGTTAGTTTTGAGATTATTACATACATATGGATTACAATAAAGAGTTTGTGGCAAAACAGGAAGAGATCTATTTAAACCTTTTTCCAGCTCCGGCAGGAGTTATTAACGGTGAAGGAGAATTGGTTTTGGTTAATAACCGATGGAGAGAAACTCCCCATGAGAATGATTTTTTTGGACGTGATAAAACTGAAGGCAATTACTTCGACATTTGCACTAAATCGATAGAAAGTGGAAGTGATTTTGGGCTGAAGCTGCTGTTAGGGCTTCGTAATGTAATGGATGGAGAACGCGAAAACTTTTCTCTGGATATACCTTTGAGACAAAATGGGAACCAGAATTGGTACAAAATTCACATCAAGCCGGTAAATGATGATTCGGTAGCTATCCTGTTTGAAGAGATCACCCAACATGTACAAGCTCGCCGTGCACTTCGCGATTCAGAGGAACGCTATAAACAGCAGTTTGAGCATTCACTGAACGGAATTATAATTGGCACACCTGATGGAGAGATTAAAGATGTAAACCCCGCAGCCTGTGATATTTTAGGATATACCCGGGAGGAGCTGATTAAAGGAGGGCGTAGCTTAGTAGTGGATATGGATCAGCCGGTGAATAAAAAAGCGTGGGA
>SKWF01000272.1 GCA_007129085.1 Balneolaceae bacterium
CTCCGGAAATGTGATCCGGCAGGCCCAAAAAGATGGAGAAGTTATTCGCCTTCGGTAATATTTATCCCAGTGTAACGTCCAGCACCATCATCACACAAAACCCGATAACCGTGCCGAGTGTTGCAATATCTGTGTTGCCGTGCCGCTGTGATGTTGGAATCAATTCTTCCACCACCACAAATATCATGGCGCCGGCGGCAAAGCCGAGAGCGTACGGTAAAATCGGCTGGATAAATATCACAGCCAAAGCACCGATAACAGCCGAAGGCGGATTTACCAGTCCGGAAAGCTGACCGTAATTAAAACTCAACCCGCGACTCACTCCCTCTCCCCGAAGGGGCATCGACACGGCCATTCCCTCAGGCAGGTTTTGAAGACTAATTCCAATGGCTAATGCAACGGCGCCCGCTACTGTTGCGGTTCCCGTTGGATCGATTCCCGAAGCTGCAGCGCCAAAAAGTACGCCCACAGCCAGCCCTTCCGGGATATTGTGCAGTGTAATTGCCATCACAAGAAGGGTTGCGCGCCTCCATTTTGTCTTTACCCCTTCGGCTTGATCTTTTGGCAGCCCGAGGTGAAGGTGAGGCACATATGCATCGGCCAAACGAATACAGAAAGCTCCCAAAATAAATCCTAAAGTAGCGGGCATCCATTTCACCAATCCAAGTGACTCCGACATCTCCATGGATGGCTCAATGAGCGACCAAATACTCGCGGCGATCATCACACCGGCGGCAAAACCGAGCATGCTGTCTAAAAATTTGATGCTTACTTCTTTTTTCAAAAATACAACTCCGGCACCTATGGCCGTCGTAATCCAGCATAAGGTTCCTGCAAGTAACGCCTGCCAAACGGGCCCCAGTTCGAGGAACCAAGTGGGTAAATAATCCATCTGTTTTCTTTTTTTATTTGTTTATGTGAAATGTACAGGTTTTTTAGCCAAGACTAAATAATTATTTTAACCCCTCTTCTGGTTGAATGAATTCAACAATCAGATTCATTACAGTTTCATTCACAACCGTTAAAACATTGCAGCCCATATATCCAACCGAAGCACATTTTATACGTAATGAAACCATGATCTAATCATGAAAAAACTGTATTATTAGGTCTGTGATAAAAAGCGGTCTGTCTACCATCAAATATTGTGATCAGGAAACCGTTTTTGATCCCCTTTTGTTGTAACCGCACACGTAAAATCAACTAAATTTACTTTTCGTAATGCAGATTCAGTTTCAAAAAGAACCTTTCCACAAACGGCATATCGGTCCTGACTCCTCACAAATTAAAGAGATGCTGGATGCGTGCAGCGCTGAGAGCCTTGACCAGTTAATGGATGAGACCATCCCAAAAAAAATCAGGTTGCATAAACCACTGAATCTCCCTGATGCTCTCTCTGAAGATGAGTACCTGGATGACATCAAACGAATTGCCGATAAGAATAAAATCAATCGGTCATTTATCGGAATGGGGTATTACGAAACCATCACGCCGAATGTGATTTTGCGAAATGTGCTGGAAAATCCCGGGTGGTATACGGCCTACACACCCTATCAAGCCGAAATTGCACAGGGCCGGCTGGAAGCATTAATCAATTTCCAAACTGTCGTTACTGATCTGACCGGAATGGAGATTGCCAACGCATCTCTACTGGACGAGGGAACGGCTGCGGCTGAAGCGGTATCGATGCTTTACGGCAAACGGCGTGGGAAAAAACGGAAAAAAGCCCACACCTTTTTTGTATCGGAAAATTGCCACCCGCAAACGATATCGGTTCTCAAAAACCGCACGGAACCACTGGATATAGAACTCAAAATCGGCAAATTGTCAGATCTTGACGTTACCGACCCGGAGCTGTTCGGAGTATTGATTCAGTATCCCGGATCAGACGGAGTCGTGGAAGATTACAGCGGATTGATTGAATCTGCGCACGAAAATGATCTGTACGTAACTATGGCTGCAGATCTTTTGAGCCTTACGCTTCTGAAAGCACCCGGTGAGATGGATGCTGATGTTGTGGTTGGATCCACCCAGCGCTTTGGCGTACCGATGGGATACGGCGGCCCGCATGCTGCATATTTTGCAACACGCGAAAAATTTAAGCGACAAATTCCCGGTCGAATAATTGGTGTTACACAAGATGCCGAAGATAATCCCGCCTACAGAATGGCGCTGCAAACCCGCGAGCAGCATATCCGTCGGGAAAAAGCGACATCAAACATCTGTACAGCCCAGGTATTATTGGCTGTAATTTCCGGATTCTATGCCGTTTATCACGGCCCTGAAGGATTGCGAAAAATTGCCGAACGTGTGCACGGCCTGGCGAAATTGACGGCTGCAGGATTGAAAAAACTTAATTTCAACATCAGGCACGATCAATATTTTGATACGCTTACCGTAGAGATTAATGACAGCGATAAGATTGATGCCATTCGAAAAGAGGCATTGGATAGAGGCGTTAATTTCCGATATCAAAACGGCAGCATCGGTATCTCGTTTGATGAAAATAAAACGCTGAAAGATGCCGAATCTGTGCTCGATATTTTTGCCGCTGCTACAGATCGGGAAAACAGTTTTGATGTTCAAAAATCTGCCGAAGTTGTAGAAGTTGACTACCCCAAAGAGATTGCCAGAACAACAAGCTACCTCGAACATCCGGTATTTAACGAGTTCCATTCCGAGCACGAAATGCTTCGGTACCTCAAAATGCTGGAAAACCGGGATCTGGACCTCACGCACTCGATGATCTCCCTCGGATCCTGCACCATGAAATTGAATGCCACCGCCGAAATGATTCCGCTTACGTGGCCGCAATTCGGAAAAATTCATCCGTTTGCGCCATTGGATCAGGCGGAAGGTTACCACGAACTTTTTGAGGAATTGAGTGACTGGCTGGCTGAAATTACCGGGTTTGATGCGATGTCTCTCCAGCCCAATTCCGGTGCGCAAGGAGAGTATACCGGTTTGATGACGATTCGTGCGTATCACAAAGCCAATGGAGATCACCATCGAAACGTAACGATTGTGCCTTCATCAGCCCACGGAACAAATCCCGCCAGTGCGGTTATGGCCGGTATGGATGTGGTAATTACCAAGTGTGACGACCACGGAAACATCGATTTAGACGATCTCCGTGAAAAAATTGAAGCAAACAAAGAAAATCTTGCCGCGCTGATGGTGACATACCCATCAACACACGGCGTTTTTGAAGAAGATATTCGGGAAATTTGTGAGCTCATCCATGAATTTGGCGGATTGGTCTACATGGATGGCGCCAACATGAACGCCCAGGTGGGACTCACCTCGCCCGCACAAATTGGCGCGGATGTTTGTCACCTGAACCTTCATAAAACATTCTGTATTCCGCACGGCGGCGGCGGTCCGGGAATGGGTCCGATTGGAGTTGTTAAAAAACTGACTCCATTTCTGCCGGGGCACGACATCATCAAAACAGGGGGAGAACAGGCGATTGACGCAGTAGCCTCCGCACCGTATGGAAGTGCCAGCATTTTAACCATCTCCCACGCCTACATCCGCATGATGGGAAGTGAGGGATTAACGCGTGCCACGGAAGTTGCCATTCTAAACTCCAACTACCTGAAAAGCCGACTCGAAGAGCACTACCCGATTTTATATACCGGCAAAGGTGGACGAACGGCCCACGAATTTATACTCGATATCAGGAAGTTTAAGCAATCGGCCGGAGTTGAAGCTGTTGATTTTGCCAAACGGTTGATGGATTACGGATTCCATGCACCCACCATGTCGTTCCCCGTGCCGGGCACGTTAATGGTTGAACCGACGGAAAGTGAATCAAAAGGGGAGTTAGACCGATTTTGTGATGCAATGATCGGTATCCGTAAGGAGATCAGCGAAATTGAAAACGGTGACGCTGATCCTGATAACAATGTGCTGAAACACGCACCGCACACACTGCGTGTCTCCCTTAATGACAACTGGGACAGGCCGTACAATCGCGAAAAAGCGGTGTTTCCGCTGGATGATCTTCGGTACAACAAATTTTGGCCTGCCGTTAGCCGTGTAGATGACGCCTACGGAGACCGAAACCTGATGTGCACCTGTGTGCCCATCGAAGAGTATGCAAGCGGACAGGAACCAACCACCGCAGCTGAACATTAGAAGATTCTGTAATATCTGATCGATTATTAATGTAATCTTAAAAAAGACTAATTCAAATCACATCAGATGATCGGTATATTTATTGCTCAGGAATCAACATACAGCAGACCGCAGGGTAATGAAGAAAAAAATTGTAATTGTAGAAGATAACCGCCTCTTGGCAACTGTGCTTAAGAAAATGGCCATGTCGCTAGAGTTTGATGTATTAGCAATAGCGAAGACTGGAAAAGATGCTGTGGAGACTATTAAGAAGCACAATCCGGACCTTATATTCATGGACATATTTTTGGCCGATGACCTTACCGGAATTGAAGTAATGAAGCAAGTACGTCAGTTTTGCGATGCACCGGTTATTTACATTACGGCACAATCAGATTTCCAGGTACGAAAAGATGCTTCAAGCGTTGAAAATTCCCTGTTTATGCTTAAACCTGTAAATATGGATGAGCTGAAAACAGCTGTGGAAGGTTCACTGTCTACTCCCGCTGCTTAAATTTATTTCTGCTGCCGATTCCCACGAAGGTAC